>JBBDIG010000006.1 GCA_040880525.1 Bacteroidia bacterium | reverse complement strand
TAAACCTATTCCAGGACTAACACTTCACCTGTAAACTTTTTTCAGGACGAGACACGGACTTGAAGCACGAGCAAATGCTCGCGCTAGAGAGGGAAGAGAATGAAGAAGAATCCACTAGATAAATCAAGGTTTATGAGAAGAAATCAAGTATTTTTTCATATGATTATTTACTTCTTTTCTTATGTAAGTTTATTCGTTTACCCCGTTGGATACCAGTTGATTGCCCTGATTCTAACGCTGGATATGCTATACATGATCGTTCAAGGTAACGTTAAAACAATAAGAAAGTTGGCCACCTTTATTTTAATGGCAGAATTAATAGTAAGCTTATACTTAATTATTGCAAAGTTATTTCCGGCTCTTGAAATTCGTTATGTTCATGGAATCGCAGCCATAATTTCTGTGACTTTTATAGCAGCCTATTTTATAATTTTCCCTTTTGTGTTTCTTTCTTTATATAGAACTATAAAAAGAGGAAATCTTTAGAGTTTCTTCCCTTTCTATCGCAAGTGTCAGCTATTACGAGGCGTCCCGCCTAATTTAGCCCAGAGGGCTGAAAAAAGCTCACACTCGCAGGATGCGAGCGAGAGCGCGGTTCCGGGTGGATGACAATATCGTTACAGAGATTGGCGACATTGGAGATGCACTGGATGCACTGAGAGATGAGGAAGGCCAAAGTAGCTACCGAAATTCCTTATCAGTCATTATAATATCACTGCCTTTACTGACGTGTTATTGCCTACGCTGGCCGGAAACGCGGGATATGTAAGTACCATATTAAGCCAAAGCACCCATTTGGATATACTCTGTGCAGATGCTAATATCAAAAACCAGGTAATGACCACCGTAACGGATGAAACATGGGTTTCTGCTTTTGCTGAAATGGATATATTTGGGTTGCTCCAGATCATCTTTGACCAGCAACCAATGGAGCAATAGCGGCTCCCTGAGCATAAATAATAAAACTAACTTTGGCTACGATCCTAATGGAAATATCCTGAAGCTGATGCGAAACGCTGTATACGTGACCCGCCTGGCCCGCCCTGAAGAATTGAAGGGTACAGTGGTGTGAGAGGCGCTGCGGTGGGCTTAACGGCTCACCGGCCGTCTCAATTATGCCCAGTGCTTTTTTCCATCCAATGGTTCAGGCTATAAAAAACTTCTTTCAATGGTTGAAGATGTTTCAAAACTTTTCCAATAATGAATTTGGCAGCATTGATAAAAAAGGGATACTCAACTCATATTTTACCTCATAATAATTGACGCCAAGTTGCAAGTTCTTATAATATAATGGTCTGTTGTCCCAATAGTTTTTCTCTGATGTTATAAACCAAGAATTGTCTCCAAGTTTTTTTGCTAAAAACCACTTCTCAATAAGTCTGGTCGCTCTGCCATTTCCGTCAATAAATGGATGAATATTAACGAACACAAGATGAATTAACGCAGCGTAATAAAATACTTCAGTTGTTGTCAATTTAGCTTTGAGCAAAACCGAAATATCAGCAAACAACTTTTCCAATTCCTTTTTAACAAATTCAGGTTCAACAGCTAAGTAAATCAAACGTCCATCGCTTCTTACCCCAACCTTTACTTTTCTTATTTTTCCACGCTCCTTTTTAACAAGGATAGATGTAGTCAAAATTTCGTGTGTTCTTAAAATATTCTCAAGTGTTAATTCATTTTCTCTAGCAAATTGATAAGCAGCGATGAGGTTCTCAATTTCTTTTATCTCCTTTGTCTTTAAATGCAATTTGAACTCACTGGCTTTTAAATAGGTGTCAAAACTTACTGTGTTGCCCTCAATGTTAGATGAATGCACTGCAGAATTTGCGAGATAAAATTTGAAATCTTCAATTGATTGTGGCTTCTTTTTTATAGAAGCAAAAGCACTCTCAATATCAATTTTTAGTTGCTTTTTATACCCATCAAATAAGTCTTGTCTTAATATTTTTAGCTGCAAATTCATTGTCCAAAGTTAGTTAAATATGTCGTCTAAAAGTTCGATTTTTTGTAGTCAGCTGTGTCGCTTGAATGTCGTGGTAGCATTGGGCACAACGAGTTTATATCCACTTTACCTGAACCCGGGATTTCGCCCCGGCTTCGAGGCCAAATGTAGGTAAATTTCTTTTCAGATATCCAACTCGTCCAGCGGATTTTTGATCTGGTCTATTCCCTTGGTGGTGATGTGCGTGTATATCTCGGTGGACTTGCTGCTTTGATGACCTAAAAGTGACTGGATATAGCGCAGGTCTGTCCCGTTTCCCAGTAGGTGCGTGGCAAAGCTGTGGCGCAAACCAGTACAGTGAAACGCCTGATGAAGCGGGGGTATGAGCCATAACTGGATTGCTACCTACAAATAGCTCCGCAACTTAATGAACCGTTCCGATAGCTATCGGAATGGTGTGAGAGGCGCTCCGGTGGGCTTAACGGCTCACCGGCCGTCTACTCAATTGGCGTGTCGTTATTTATTATTTTGATTTTCTTCTTTCTTCTTTTTTTGTTCCAATTCTGCTTCTGTCAGAGGAACTTCCATTAATGGACTATGGCTAACTTGTCCATTATCTAAATATTTGAGTATGTAACCATATCTCACAGGGCCATTAGATCTGTTTAATTTGGAAGCTATTAATTGAATGTAATCAATGTCAGGAGTAGTTTGTACAAGATCCAATAGTTGTTTTCCAATTTTCGTAAATACTAATACTTGCAGTTGTTGTTGGGGTTTGTTTATCTCCTTGTCTTGTATGACTATAGTATTGCCGACAATTAGTACAGTTTGTCTTGGTTGACCCTCCGTTTTTGCAAGTTGAATTTGTAAATCATTGGCAGTCAGAAAACCTAGTTCTTCTAAAAGCAGTCTGTCATTGAAGTTAAGCCCATATTTTTCTTCCATCAACTTTTCATTTTTGAAATTAAGAATGAAGCTATTATCTCCTGATTTTATGTGCAATGAAGCGAACTTCATAAATACCTGAGCTTCTTCTTTGGACAAATTTCGTAATATGTCAAGTGTTCTTAATGAAAAAGATTTTGGTCTTTTGACTTCTCCTGCTAGAATCCTTGCCCATAATTCTTGCATTTCCTCATTTGATATATCCTCCGCATATGAAAAGAACCTAGTTGTCCAATCTTCATCAACTGGTTCATCAGATACTTTACTCTCATTTTCTAAATTTTGGGCAGCCTTTTGAGTAATGTTTTCAATATTCTTCTGCTTCTTCTGCTCTTGAAATTCAATCCTGTTTTGCGTCCTTTCCTCTAAGGTTAATTCGTTTTGCAATGTCTTTTCGTCTAGAGACATCAAGCTTAATTTTTCATCATCGAAACCTATTTTCTTCAAGTCCTGCTGATTGTCTTTAATTGCTTCCGCAATGACTTTAATTTCATATGCCTTTGCATCTGCAGTTTTCCTAATTAAATAAGGCTTGCTCAGAGCACCAATACCTTGAGAAACTACTTCAATAAGCTTTTTTAATGGCTCGCTAAGCCCTGTTAAATCTTTTATTTCCATAATATTTCTCTATGTTTTGTTCTAATGCACGCCAACGGTTTGCGGCTTGGCGAAGGTGGCGATTTTCACCACAAATGTTGATGCGGAGAACCAAACTTTGATTAACCACAAAACTGTCTGCGGAGCACTGAACCGCCACTTTTGCCAAACCGCTGTTATATGCCGCTTTTCTCATTTCTTTAATGGTGCTGGTTTTGGTCGTCCGTGTTCTCTATATTTTTTTACAGCTTCATTCCATTGCCAAACCATTCCGCTGTCCGCTGGTGCAACTCGTCTATTACCCTTAACCTGTCCATCGAAGTGTCCGTTGTCGTCAAATTCAAAAGGTTGTGAAGCACTCAAAATGTCTGATAGGTCAAATTCTCCACCTGCCAACTCGTAATGTCCGTCTAAGAAATACCACATAACCCAAAATGCTTCTTCTTCCGTCAAGTTGCTATAAGCAAAGCTGTTGTCGGAAATTTCGTTTGGCATTTTTATTCCGAGTTCTATTTGTTCACAATGAATTCTTATTAGCTGTCTGTTTTCAAAAAAGTAAAGAATGTCGTCTCCGTCATTTGGTTTTGGTTGAGGAACAATGCTGTCATTAACTTCTCTTGCTGTTGATGGAAAAAATGTAATTTCTCCTAAACAACAATCGTCTTCATAAACGCTTTTTTCATCTTGTTCAATAACTTTCAAAAAGGTCACGCCTTTATGTGTCAAAACCAAACTTGAAAATTCTTTTTCGTCAACCCAGTCACCACTTGATTTTTTCCAATGAAGTTTAATTTCTCGGTCAGCAACTTTGTAGTCAAAACCAACGAAGTCAAAATTGTTATGTAGGTCGATATGTCGTCCTGCAATTTCGATAGCGTGATTGTCTTTTATGTCGAAGTTTACTTTCATTGTCGTGTCGTCCTAAAGTGGCATATAACGAGTTTATAAACGCAATTGCGTTTATATCCACTTTACCCGAACCCGGGATTTCGCCCCGGCTTCGAGGCCAAATTTAGGTAAATTTCTTTTTCAGATATCCAACTCGTCCAGCGGATTTTTTATCTGGTCTATTCCCTTGGTGGTGATGTGCGTGTATATCTCGGTGGTTTTGGTGCTTTGATGGCCCAAAAGTGACTGGATATAGCGCAGGTCTGTCCCGTTTTCCAGTAGGTGGGTGGCAAAGCTGTGGCGCAAACCATCACTGTGAAACGCCTGATGAAGCGGGGGGTATGAATCATTGCTGGAGTGCAACCAACAAATAGCTCCGCAACTTAATGAACCGTTCCGATAGCTATCGGAATGGTGTGAGAGGCGCTCTGGTGGGCTTAACGGCTCACCGGTCGTCTACTCATTATCGGCTTTTTCATTTTTTTAACATTATCCTTTCAAATCTAAATGAGTTCTCATGCCCAAATTCATCTTCATAAATAAGCAAGCCATCAACGTCTTTAGGAATCAGTTTAATTAAATCGTTATATGCATTCTCAACACTGAAAAATGGCAAAATGGTTTTCACATGAATCATATCAAAAAATACTTTATTAATTGCTAAAAGAACCTGACCGTTTAATCCTGTTATACCATCTTGTCCAAATTTATCAATTAGCTTCTGCTCTATTTTACTTGAAAAATGTGCATCATCTTGATGTAGGTCAAAAAATCCATTAAGGTCTAATTGTTTGTTAGGCATATAAACCTCAAAATGAGTTTCATTATTTTTATTGTCTGAAATGCTAATATCTACATCTCTGTTCCTTCCAGTATTTGATTGTTTAAATTTTGTTTCAAACTTGATAGAAAATCCAGATTCTTTTAACTTATAAGCCAAAGACAACTCACTAAGTGTCGATAAAAAATTCAAATTCTCTATGTTTTTGAGTTTGTCTTTAAAATTTTTGTTAGTCTTCAGTTTTGGAAAACTTTCCAAATACAAATCGGCCTTTTTAAATAGCATCTTATAATATGCAAAAAGCGTATCATCAAGTGATTTATCAATGCTTAATCCAATCAAAACAGAAGTATTTAGTAAGTTTAATTTGGAATTTTCACCAATAAGCATATCTCGAAAATCTGAACTTTTATTTAGTTTATCTGTCCATGTAGTAAAATCTTTTGTCTCTATTATTTTTTTCAATGAAGGATACAGATTTATTGCACATTTAGAAAAAATAATACATTCAGTTACGTTCTTAAAAATTTCCATATCTCATCAGTTTACTGCACTGTCTTTCTTTAAATTGCCGATAGCGGTTTGCAGTTAAGAAACGTGGGGCATTAAAAACCGTATCGTTCTCGGCTGGGAAAATGTTTGAACCAAAGTACAAAATGTCTCGCTACCTGTAGGTACCCCATGTTTTTTAGGTGCTGTTGTAGCCAGTGCTTTTTAATCTATTATGTCTTTGTCAATCGGGTATTTCCCTATTGATACTAATAGTTTTTCAAACCAATTCTCCTCTGTTGCTTTTAACCAATGTATTCCTTTAAACTCTCTTGGTGGTGTGCATTCGTCAAGTAGAATGGGAATTATATACCTTTTTCCTGAGGGTCTCAATGAGTATTGGTCAAGTGCGTATTTGATTTCCTTGTTCTTGTAACCGACTTTGTCAATGGTCTTGGATGACAAGAATACCAAAACGTAGTCGGACTTTTCAATGGCCTCTTCAATTTTTGCTTCCCAGTCGTCTCCTGGTAGGAGGTCTTTCTCGTCAAACCATGTCAATACGCCATTGTC
This sequence comes from Bacteroidia bacterium, assembly GCA_040880525.1. NCBI lineage: Bacteria > Pseudomonadati > Bacteroidota > Bacteroidia > Bacteroidia bacterium. The sequence continues at coordinate 43,810 of JBBDIG010000006.1, read as the reverse complement.
GTGCAAGTCGTTCATAGCTAACTTTACCGTTTTCTTGTCCTCTTTTGCGTAAGAAAGAAACAGGAGGGTCAAAGGAAGAGTTATTTGTCTGTCTATGATTTGAAGTTCTCCGAGCTCAAACCATTTGGAATTTCCGGGTATTTTATACTTGGCAGCAAGATGTCCCGGCTTTGCTTTTTTGTACAATTGTAGTTTTAGCCAATTTGGAACGGGTTTACCATTTTCTATTCCTATTACACTTATCTCACTTTCCATAATCTCATATGAGTCTATTTCTTCCCGGTTTATGTATTTCACATATTTTTGTAGGTCTTGGTTTGATACTGTTGTTCTAGCTTTGAAGAATGCGTAAAAGTCGTCCGACTTGTCCCAGGGAAGAAAAGCAATTTGTGTCTTTTCAAAGATTTCATTATTGGATTGAATTGGTAAAAAACCAATTTGACTACTACCGTTTTTAAGTTTGATTTTAACGGCTTTACCATTCAATGTCGATGAGTTAAGTTCTTTCATTTTTGCATTGACTACAACGTTTTGGCGCTTGGCGAAGGAGCGGATTTCAAAGCACTAAACTGTTTGCCACCCCAAAACTTGATACGAAGATATAAACTTCATATAACCACTGAACCGCCAATTTCTTGTAGGTGCTGTTAGCTGTAGTTTCTCTTTCCCATTTAATGTGTCAGAATTCTGTTAACCAAGTTTCTCTTTGATTTTCAATTTAGCTTCTTTGACTTTAGTTGCTGCTTCATCAGCGATTTTTTTTGCTTGGTTAGCCTCATCTTTGATTTTACTCAAAGAAATATCTTCTCCGTATAGGAATGCCTTAATATCTTTTAAATAATAAAGTTTCCTATTCATAAATCCGATTCGTATGGTTTGAATAATGCTGTCAACAATTACTTGGTCAGTTTGCGATACGTCCCCTTTAATGAGTTCAAGTCTACTTACTAATTTATTGATGTCACTTAAGATGTCGTCAATTTGTGGTTTTAACTTCTCAAGTTCACCTTGTTGACTTAAATTAGACAACTTTGATATTTCTGTTGCTAAAAGTAATTTCCCTAAAGCGATATTGTCAATGTCTTCACTTGCATAACCTAACTGTCTGTAAATTCTTTTCAGTTTTTCCTTGTCTGAAATATTCGTCAACACTTTGTCAATGTCAGAAAACCAATTAATGAATTTGGTAACTCCGTCTGTGTAGTCAGAGGGAGTTTGCCCAAAACTACTGGAACTGGTGAGAGAAATTATAAGTAATACAATTGCAGATTTAATTTTCATTGCTTTTATTTTTTAATTGTCTGTAATAAACGAAAAAGAAAAAAATACCAATTAATAGTATCAACGTTGGTTTGAGTAAGTCGGCTTTATTTGTTTTCATGAACCCTCTGTCTAAAATGTCGATAAAAATGTCAGATGTTTGAAAGAAGAAATAAATAGAAAAAAGGATTGATATTGTCCCAAGTAATAGAAGTAAGTATTTCATATTGGTTGTCGTTTAAAATTACATCTAACAAGTTTATAAACGCAATTTCGTTTATATCCACTTTACGTGAACCCGGGATTTCGCCCCGGCTTCGAGGCCAAATGTAGGTAAATTTCTTTTCAGATATCCAACGCGTCCAGCGGCTTTTTTGCTTTCCGCATTATCGGGCAGATGCCAAGCCTTGTAGGTTTAAACGCAATGCTGAAATAAAATATCGAATATCGGGAGTTTTGCTATCCTCCTCAGTTAGCCCGCTTGTAGCGAAGCGCAACGCGTGCGATTTTTTGGCGGATGTGAGCAAGATTTCTGGTTTTTGGGAACCTTCCTTACCGGCCCCACTCTGACCACAATCTTTTTTTACCTGCTGACATAAGGCTGTCACCTGCCCGGTTTAGGTTTGCTGCAATCATTTAAATCACAAAAAGCAAATTGACATGAATCAAGCACAGCAGGACGTACAGGTGGCGAGCGTTATCACCGCATCAGAACTTTTGGATCATTGGCAGGGCCACAGAAATCTTACCCGCAGGGTTATCGAAGCTTTTCCGGAAAAGGAGCTTTTTAGCTTTTCGATTGGGGGCATGCGCACTTTTGCAGCCCTGAGCATGGAGTTGCTGGCCATAGGAGCACCGGGCATAAAGGAAATTGTAACGGGCAAAACCAGCGAGCTACGGGAGGAGATTGACCACGGAAACAGCAAGGCCGAAATACTGCGGTTGTGGGACGAGGCTACGGAGGAGATTAAGGAGCATTGGCCTCAAATTCCGTTATCGCGGTTTCATGAAAGCATCACCCCCTTTCTATCGCAAGTGTCCGCTTGTGATTTTCAGGTTGGGATTTCAATCGCAACGTGTTACTTCCAGATCAATCGAAGAGCATTGTTATTACTAACACCCTATTCAAAACGGAGCGCCTTGAGAGGCGTAATGCGCGTGGCAAGCAACGAAGGCAGCAGCATAATGAGCGAGCATACGATGATGGTTCCTGCATTGATCAGGAAAATATCCAGGAAGTTAAAAATTACAGGGACTTCAGATACGTAATAAGATTCCTGGGCCAGGTGGATGATCTGAAACTCGTACTGAAGCCACATAAGGCCCAGCCCCAGAATGTTGCCCAGCACAACACCCAGTATTGACAGAAGCAAGGCGTTGTAAATGAATATTTTGCGAACAGAATAATTGTTTGCACCCAGCGCCTTCAACACCCCGATCATTTGTGTTTTTTCCAGGATCATGATGAGGAGGGCAGTGATCATGTTGATGCTGGCCACAATGATGAGCAAGGGCAACATAATAAGCACATTGATATTAAGCAGGTTGAGCCAATCGAAGATCTGGGGGAATAGTTCTTTGATGGTTTGGGTATCCTGGTAGGGAGGCACCATAAGCCGGATCTGAGCATTCACCTCTTCCAGGTCATCCAGATCATGGAGCAGCACCTCATATCCACCGATCATATTTTCATCCCATTCGTTCAGTTGCTGGATATGGCCAATGTCAGCCAGCACAAATCGCTCATCAATCTCTTCCAGCCCTGTATCATATATCCCGGCCACGGTAAAGCGTCTCACCTGTGCGGCCCGCCTGATGAAGTAGGTGATCACCCGGTCTCCGGTATCCAGCTTCAGCTTGTCAGCAATAATTTGCGAGACCACAATATCGTTGGAGGCTGCTGAATCATTGTACCGCACCGGGTGGCCCTTTACAAGCTTTTGCTCAAAGAACTGCCAGTCATAATGTTCATCCACGCCTTTCAGGATCACGCCTTCAATTGCCTCATCTGTCCGGAAAATTCCCGGAATAAATGCAAAGGATTGGACATGACGCACTTTAGGCATGCTGTCAGCTTTGCGGTAAAATTCTTGACTTCTCTCTATAGGTGTGTTCTCGAACGTGCGGTTTATTTTTGCATGACTCACCTGGATGTGAGAACCGAAACCAATTACCTTATTTGTGATCTCGCCCTGGAATCCTTTTACGATAGACACAGAAATAATCATAATGGCCACGCTAAGGGCGATGGCCGATACGGCAATTCTTACAACCAGTTTCGAGAAGGTGCGTCTGGAACGGAAGGAAATCCGTTCCGCTACATAAAGTTCAAAATTCAAATCCGATGAAGTTTCAGCGTGTAAAATTACTACTGTTTATTGCTTTGCTTGTGGCTCCGCTGCAAACTTTTGCACAAATTGGGCTGGGAGCGGAGCAAACCGCCAAATATCTGCCCGCTCTTACCGGAAAAAAAGTAGCACTCGTGGCGAACCAAACTTCGCTGGTGGGCAGCACGCATCTCCTGGATACACTGTTGTCGCTGAAGATAAATGTGGTAAAGGTGTTTACTCCCGAACATGGGTTTCGCGGCAATGTCTCAGCAGGAGAGAAGGTGAGTTCCACAGTGGATGAGAAAACTGGCGTCCCGCTGGTATCGCTCTATGGAGATAATAAAAAGCCCTCGGTGGCCCAGATGCAGGATGCAGATGTGCTGGTATTCGATATTCAGGATGTGGGCGCACGTTTTTATACCTACATCTCCACCCTCCACTACGTAATGGAGGCATGTGCTGAAAATCAAAAGTTGCTTGTGGTCCTGGATCGTCCGAATCCTAACGGCAGTTACATAGACGGGCCGGTGCTGGTCCCGGCATTCAAATCATTCGTAGGAATGCATCCCGTACCGGTAGTCCACGGAATGACGATGGGCGAATATGCGCAAATGATCAATGGAGAGGGCTGGCTCGCCAATGGAAAGAAATGCAATCTTCAGGTTATTCCGTTGTTAAACTACACCCATTCCACAGAATACGACCTTCCTGCTCCTCCATCTCCAAACCTTAAAAGCAAAGAGGCAATTTGCCTATATCCTTCCCTCTGCTTTTTTGAAGGCACCAATGTAAGCGTAGGCCGGGGAACCGATACTCCTTTTGAGATCATCGGACGGCCAGGGTTTAAGGCCGGCAATTTTACCTTCACGCCAAAGAGCATTCCCGGAGTGGCTGACAATCCGCCTTATGAAGGGAAGCAATGTACTGGGTTCAGCCTCACAAATTTTTGCCGGGAATACATTATGCCTTCCAGAGAAATTTACCTTTATTGGCTTACGGGTTTTTACAATGACAGCGAAGACAAAAGCAAATTCTTTAATGGGTTTTTTGACAAATTAGCGGGTACTGACGAATTGCGCAAACAGATAGAACGCGGAGAATCACCCGAGGATATAAGAAAATCGTGGCAACCTGGCCTCCGGCAATATGATGAAATGAGGCAAAAGTATTTGCTTTATCCGTTGTCTTGATATATCCACCCCGATAGCGTATCTCTTTCGCAAGCAGAAAAAGGAATGGAAGCCGGTCTTCCAGCAGAAATGTATTGCTACATTGGGCTTGAAAGGGAATTGAGTTTTTGCTACGGCTCATACAGGAAAACGAAATTCGAAACTGATAAATAGAACTGGTATCAAACCTGAAAGCCGAGTTAATTAGGCAAAATATGCCCCCATTAACTCCATCTAATTCGAGGAGTATAAAAATTAACACGATGCCTTATAAATATTTGCCCATAGAAAAAATTCAAGATCGAATCTTCACCATGCGGGGCGTGCAGGTGATGGTTGACCGTGATTTGGCAGAGATGTATGAGGTTGAGGTAAAACGGTTGAATGAACAAGTAAAAAGGAATATTGACCGCTTTCCTGAAACTTTTAGATTTCAACTGAGCAATAATGAAAAAGATGAACTGGTCGCAATTTGCGACCGGTTCGAATCACTAAAACACTCTTTTCATAATCCTCACATTTTCACAGAACAAGGCGTTGCTAAACGTAAAAATGAGGTAGCGGCCGCCATCTACACCAAAACCATAAGCGTTTAAAGACATAGGAATAAAAATCCCTTAATTGGAATGTGAAGCCCGGATTTACCAATTTATTGAAGAATTTAACAGGTCGTTTAAAATAAATAAAAATATTCTTATTCAAATATTAATTTAGCCTGCCAGCTTTGCCCCAAATTGTTTCGAAGCCGCAAAAGATAAATTCCATTGGCCAGGCCTTCCCTGTCCATCCTTAACTCACCGGGTTGTTCCTGCCTCCACGTTCCCACGATCTTGCCTTCAGGGCTGTAAAGTTCCACAGTAGTTGGTGCAAACCCACTTTTATCGAACAGGAGGGTGGCATGGCCTTTAGCCGGATTGGGAAACAGTTGGACGGCAGGATTTGCCGAAAGCGGTTTGTTCATTCCAGTTGTAAATTCTACGATCAAAGTGTCGTCATATATATTGACACAATCTGTAATCAATCTTAATCGAAATGGAATAGTGTCTTCTTGTGAAAACTGATGTGTGAACTTCCGTTTCCCGGCATCTGCCCCACCATTGCCTGTGCCGATGCCGTCACCGCCACTCCATTCCACAAGAGCACCCGGGGGATTAGACCCGGTTATTGAGAATTCGTATAATCCCATACCCAGATCGGTAACGGTATAATGGGCTGTCGGAAGCGGTTTTACTGTTATCCGGTAGGAGCGGATGATATTGCCAGGAAGAGGGCACGCATTGTCAGTGGCCTGCAAAGTAAAGAAATAAGGTGAGTGTCTCACGTCAGACTCCTTCGGGGTCCAGGAAAAAGTTCCGGTAGGCAAGCGTCCTGTACTCACAGTAAAGTTGGCCCCGGGAATGCCTCCATCCCAGCGCATGAATACCGTATCAGTGGATGGGTGAGATGAGTTTATCGTAAACGAAATATTTTGCCCCGGACAAGCTTCCGTACTGAAGTTTGTGGATCCGTTTATTCCACTGAGGATGGGTAAATCGTTTGAAGGGCAATTTATCACTGTTACCATCAGGTCTCTTACGCGCTCACCAATTTTAATCTGATTGCGATATTCTTCAATCCGGTAGCTGATAATGGCACTTTGCGCCTGCTGGGGTCTGAATGCGAGGGTGCCATCAGCAGCATCAAGATGGAATCCCCGGCAAAGCGGAGGATCGTATGGGAAGGTCGTATTGGGGAAGCCATTGTAGTATAGGGGTGTCTCAGCCGTGTAAGGTGAGTGATAAGTAACATCCTGCGTGGGTGATGACTTAGCCGAAACAAGGGAATATACCAGCGAATCACCGTCCGGGTCCGGGCCATTGCCGTAAGACATAAAGCATTGCCCTGCACAAATAAGTGTGCTGCCAAAAGGTCGAAGTGTGGAGGTTGAGTTGCACGGTGCTACTGCTTTGTCAATAGTGGCATATAGGTAAATACCATCATTTGCCGGCCCGGTAGTAATTGCTCCGGAACGCTTGCTTTCCTGCCAGTTAAACGTCCATTTGTCACATGCTTGTTGGCTGAGATCAAGAATACCGGTAAGCCGGTATTCCGTAAATCCATAAGGCGCTGAGCACCCAGGATCGCTACATCGGTTACAGGCACCCTCACAATATTCGGTGCGATCAGCAGAATCCTGCACGGAAAGCTGGATGGAAACTGGTGAAACAGCACTACATTCCGGTGTGGCCGTCAGCGTTTTGCTGAAGGCCAGCGAGCTGTTGCAGTCGGCTGTAACGTGGAGTGTGATGTAGAAACTATCCTGCCCAGCGCAGAAATAGTCAATGTAGCCCCCGGCTATTCCGGGTTGTGCCTGCAAGTGGGCAAAAAAGGATAAAGAAATCAATGTACTGCAGATGAGCAAGATCTTTTTCATAAGGGGAGGTATTAATTATAAAGGAAGATAATGATGTTTTTTTATTATGCAAATCCTTTTGTTTTAATTTCTTACGTGCCTGTTTCGCCCTGATGAAATTTTCGAAAAGGGAAAGAATAGATTAACGGTAAACATAGAATCTGGTAGTCTTATTCATTGTTAATTTTGCCACGTTTTAAACTTAACCGCGCTTCATTTATGAAAAAGATTCTTTCTTCACTTGTCCTGTTATTGCTGATTGTTTCTTTAGCCATCAACTTCCTGTCTTTCAGTGAAAAGTATAAGCCCGCAGCCCCGGAATCGCTGGGAAAGGTTACTGAAATAAATGGCATTAAAGTCTTTATGATGTCGGAACCTGCAGCGCCTTACGAGGAATTATCACGTATTGAACCTTTTGCGTTAACTATCCTCAGATCTCCGTATGATTGGGCTTCCAAATTTGCGGAAATGGCAATGAAAAGGCGCGGTGACGGACTTCCTGTTGAAGGGGTTATCTATAAAAGCGGCCGATCAGCAATCCTGATCAGGTTCATTGAGGAAGGCGAAAACTGACGATACAGAGGAAACTCCCGTCTTGCAGCGTAAAGTTTCAGGTATTTCATTCCCGCGAAGCCCGGAATCCTTTATTTTTTGTTATAATACTTAGCAAACAAAAAAAGCGGTGAATGCGGCTATGACAGGCCGGTTTTTTCAGCGCTGTGGCATAGTATTTATTAATGGCGGCCTGCACCGGCATTTCATCCACACGGTAGTTGAAGGAATGTTTCGGGCTTTCACTTAAAAACTCAGAACTCTTCTTTTATGAAGCAACTTAGGAATATTGCGATCATTGCTCACGTAGATCATGGAAAGACTACGCTTGTTGATAAAATGCTCATGGCAGGCCAGCTATTTAAAGCACACGAGAACCCTGGCGAGCTGATCATGGACAGCAATGATCTTGAGCGGGAACGAGGCATTACTATTCTTGCCAAAAACGTTTCCGTAATATATAATGAAGTTAAGATCAACGTAATAGATACACCCGGCCACAGCGATTTCGGTGGTGAAGTGGAGCGCGTACTCAATATGGCTGATGGCGCATTATTGCTGGTAGATGCCTTTGAAGGTCCGATGCCGCAAACCCGGTTTGTCCTCAAAAAAGCACTTGAGTTGGGCCTGAAGCCAATCGTGGTGATCAATAAAGTAGATAAACCCAACTGTCATCCTGACGAAGTATTAGAGCAGGTTTTTGAACTGATGTTCAATCTGGATGCAACGGAGGATCAGCTTGATTTCCCCGTGGTTTATGGTTCAGCCAAGGAAGGATGGATGGCTGCGGATTTCCGTAAGCCTGCGCAGGATATTACTTACTTGATGGATACGATCATTAAGCATATTCCTGCGCCAAAGGTGGAAATGGGCACGCCACAGATGCTGATCACTTCTCTTGACTATTCATCCTTTGTAGGACGGATTGCCATCGGGCGTCTTTACCGTGGTACACTGAAAGCTGGGCAGGCGGTATCTCTTGTAAAAAGGGATGGGAGCATTTCAAAAGGAAAGATCAAGGAATTGTATCTCTTTGCCGGTTTAGGAAAGCAGAAAGTCCAGGAAGTAGATGCCGGAGACATTTGTGCCATCATGGGCCTGGAAGGTTTTGAGATAGGTGACACTGTGGCAGACATCGAAAACCCGCAGTCGCTTCAAACCATCACGATTGAAGAGCCGACAATGAGCATGCTCTTCACCATCAATGATTCTCCATTTTTTGGCAAAGAGGGCAAGTTCGTTACCTCCCGTCATATCAGGGAAAGACTGGAGAAGGAACTGGAGAAGAATCTGGCGATGCGCGTGGAACCCACAAACTCGGCTGATGCTTTCAACGTATTTGGCCGGGGCGTTTTGCATCTTGCCATTCTCATTGAAACCATGAGGAGAGAGGGCTATGAATTGCAAATCGGACAGCCACAGGTGATCATAAAAAATATTGATGGCCAGCGCCATGAACCGGTGGAAGAATTGACTATTGACCTGCCGGATGATGTATCAGGAAAAGCAATAGAAATGGTAACGCAGCGGAAAGGAGAAATGCTGAGCATGCTGCCGAAAGGAAATCGTATGGTACTGCAGTTCGAAATTCCATCAAGAGGAATCATCGGTTTGCGAAACCAACTCCTGACAGCGACTGCCGGGGAGGCGATTATCGCACACAGGTTCAAAGAATTTCAGCCTTACAAAGGTGATATTCCGGGCCGCAAGAATGGTTCGCTCATCAGCCTGGAGCCTGGAAAGGCAATCCCATACTCGCTGAACAACCTTCAGGACCGGGGCCGGTTTTTCGTAAATCCAAGCGAGGATATTTATGAAGGGCAGGTGATAGGAGAAAATACCAAGCCGGGCGACCTTGTGGTAAATATTACGAAAACCAAGAAGCTCAGCAACATGCGTTCATCAGGCGCTGACGACAAGGTGAAGCTGGCTCCGGCCATCAAGTTTTCCCTGGAAGAGGCACTTGAATATATTCAGGGAGATGAATACGTGGAAGTAACGCCAAAATCATTGCGCATCCGCAAAATATACCTGAAGGAGGTCGAACGCAAGCGCTCAAAAAATACGGTGACCGCATAAGCTCCTTCTCTTGTAAACACGCGGTTTTTTAACAACTGCAATTTTAGTTTACTATATTCTTTATTTAATTGATTAAATATATTAATAAAAAAGCCACCCCTTTTAATTATCAGGGGTGGCTTTTAAATAACAACCAAAAAAAGCAAAGCAAATATTTCTTTAATTATTACCGCATTCACCTTCCGTCCATTTGGTAACGCCTGCATTTTCAGCGTAGCAGTCATTGCTATAGGTTTTCCCATCACAACCACATACGGGTGCATATATTTGATAACAGATGCCATCCGGGTTAATTCTGGATTTATCAATGCAGTCTTCATTTTTTGAACATCCGCTAAAAGCCAGAATTAAAATGGCAGTAAAAAACAAATTTGAGGTTCGCATAGTAAATTAATTTTTGGTTGGTTCTCTTTTATGACGTTTTATTGGAGTGATTCGTTGCAGGTAATGTAAATTTTTTTACTGCTGTTCTTTTTTGAAATTCTCATGGCATTCCTCTATCCTGTCCGCGATTTCAAGCTGTGAGGCAGATAGTACAAATTCGTCTTTTACATCGCAGAAAGCCATGAAGGCAGTAAGCCTTTCACCTTCCAACCCTGTGATCCGGGTCACATATTCGCGGCTGTATTTGGCGGTTATCTGAGCTGCTCTTTGATCCTCTTTTTGCAGTTTGCCGAGCTTTTTAATTTCCCGGTATTGTTTGCTGAATTGATTGTAAAGCAGCGAAATAGGACCTTGAATAGCAATGCCTCCTGCAGGATCCTGCGCCACTGCGCCTTTCTTCATACCGGGAATTTGCAATGGACTATAGCTTGTGGTATCAGGCAGATCAAGGTTAATGAACTTTTGGCGAAATACAAGCGGATTGTCTACGCCATAAAACGTGGCCTGCCGAAGTTCGTAAAGCCGGGGCTTCAGCAGAATTTTCACCGGCTCATTTTCTTCCGATTCCTTTGCTACCAGTGTATCTCTTTCGTAGCCCACTATTGAGAAAACCAATGAATCGCCTTCGCTTACCTGCAGTGAAAAATATCCGTTTTGATCGGTTGTGGTACCGGTTTTTAAATTAAGATTAAGAATGTTTACATCGCGGAGCGGAAGGAGGCTATCAGCAGAAATGACCTGGCCGGAAAGCCTGAAGCCCTGCGATATATTAAAGAATTGAGCGGTGGCTTCCGGCATGGATATCAGCAGAAACACGGCAGCAAGCCCATGCCAGATATGTGGAAGTTTCAGGCGCTTCATGGAAAGGTCATCAGATCAGAAACCGGCAGCGTTACGGAGAAATTGCCATGCCGGTTGACAGGGGTTACTCCATTCGTTTTAAAATGGAAGTGTCGTAATCAACATTCCAAAAGCTGGCAATTTTTGATAAGGTTCTTTTTTCCTCGGGTTCAATTTTATTGTCTGCCGAAACAAGGTCAATAGCAAAATTAAGGAAATGCACACGCTGATCATGCGAGGACAGCATATTGAAACCTTTCACCAGCTTCTCCAGATATTCCAGTTGTTGCGATTGAGGCAGCTCTGACAGCCTGTCGTTGAGCTCTTCCAGATTAATTTCCTGGGTATAGTTTTCTTTTATAAAATTAAGGATCACATCTATTTCGTTCTCCTCATATTCTCCATCCACAATGGCCAGTATCATGAGTATTTGATAGCCTAATTCTGCCAATTCTTTTTGTTTCATTCTGTTTTTAATTTTGATTAATTTTTTCCAAATATTTAATGCCTCTACAACGTCATTTTTCGCCAATTAGTTGAATGGTAAAATTGGAACAATTACATACAGGATATTTCTTCTGTAAGAATATAGAAGATTGTGGCTTCATTGCCGTTGCTCCTCCGGCTTAGCTTCGCTGCCAACTATTGAAAAACTATACAGTAATGAAAATGCACAATCACTATCTTTCAATTGTACTGCTGGGATCGGCCCTGCTATTCGGTGGGAGCAAATGCAGCCAGCACGAAGAGTATCGCGAGTACATTTACAACCGGTGGGTACATTCCTACGAGGAAGATACACAGCAGGAGCGCTGGTTCCGCCCCGCAGGATCTGATTTACCTGAAGCAGAGAGCGGAGAGCGGGAGGAGTTATATCTGAAAAAGAATGGCAGCATCGTGTTCCACCAGATTTCGCATGAAAATGAAATAGTGAAGAAAACCGGCCTGTGGACGGCTGAAGACAGTACTCACATCCGCGTGGTTACCGAAGAAGGAGATGCATTTGTTCTTAAAATTGATGCTTATAACGAGGATATAATGATTATCAGCAACGAGAAATAAGGGTGTCCTTTAGCTCAGCCATAACCAAGACACCACAGATGTTCCGACTTATTCTTATTCTGCTGATGGTAATCTGTTTATTGCCGGCAGCGGCTCAAAATATATTTCAGCCTTCAGGCAAAGTAACACTTCACGGTAAAGGAGCGGACACAGGCCCGAAAGGCTATTCCCTACCAGCGCCTGTTCCTGCTACCAGAAACTGCCAGGCAGTGGAAATTTGGGAGGAAAAACATCTCAAGTTTGCTGATCTTGAAAGTGCGGCTGAATTCGAAAAGGCCATTGCCGCTCAAATCCAGTTGCAGCAGAACTCCGCCAATAAGGATGGCCAGGTACATATTATTCCGGTGGTGGTGCATGTGGTACATAATGGCGAAGCAAAAGGCACCGGAGCTAATATTTCATTTGACCAGATAAAATCGCAGATTGAAATCTTAAACGAGGATTTTCGAAGAAAAGAGCATACGCCAGGATTTAATGGCCATTCGTCCGGGGCTGATACCGAAATAGAATTCGAACTGGCATTGCGCGATCCGGAAGGCCAGGTACTGACAGAACCGGGCGTAAACCGGGTTAACGGTAATCACAGTTCCTGGAACTCAGTGAGCCAGATTGAGCAATTATTGAAGCCTGCCACACAGTGGGATCCGGAGCAATATCTGAATATATGGTCCGTCAATTACGGGGGTGCATTAAAAAATAACCTGGGTTACGGACAATTTCCAAGTGTTAGTAACTTACCAGGATTGCCTCAAATTGCCGGTCTTGCTTCTACAGACGGCATCGTGATCCGATACACCGCGTTTGGCAGCGAGGGGAATGTGGCTGCTCCTTACAACCAGGGCCGGACACTTACACATGAATTGGGTCACTGGCTGGGCCTGCGCCACGTCTGGGGCGATGGTGATTGCAATTCGGATGATTATTGCGATGACACGCCAGTTAGCAGCGAACCCAACTATATCTGTTATTCCCGCTTTAATACTTGCGCGAACGATTCCGGCTATGATATGGCGGAGAACTATATGAATTACACTCCGGATTCATGCATGAACGTTTTTACGCTCGATCAAAGGGCCCGGATGCGAGCGGTGCTGGCTATTTGCCCCAGAAGGAAGGAACTGACGAACAGTGAGGTTTACCTTCCCATATCGCGCCCCACAGCATTTTTTGAGATGAACAGAAACAGCATTTGCGAAGGAGAAAGCGTGAAGTTTACTGACCGAAGCACGAATCAGCCGGATACCTGGGAATGGACATTTTTTAATGAGTTTGGACAGACGGTGGCTACTTCAACTTTTCCGGATCCGCAGATCATGATCCCGGATTATGGCATTTACAGTGTGATGTTGATAGCCGGGAATTCCTTTGGCCGGGACACAATTTACCGGGAGAATAATATTACGGTATTAAAGGCCGGACAAATGACCTTGCCGTTTTATGAAAATTTTGAAGAGCAAGACGTGCTGCCTGGCTGGCTGCCGTACAATCCTGATAACGATCGTACCTGGCAATTCGATGGAACGGCAAGCGCTGATACTGCCGGGAATTGGAGTATTTATTTTGATAACTATGATTTCATTTCTGATCCTTATGGGAATGTGGATGTACTCATCAGCAACCGGCTGAACCTGCCTCCCGATTCCACCGCATGGCTGACTTTTCAGGTGGCGTATGCTCGTTTTAGTGAAGACTATTCTGATACACTGGCGCTTTATTATTCGCTGGATTGTGGTCAGACTTTCCTCCCGTTTTGGCGCAAAGGCGGATCCGACCTTGCCACCACCACTGACGAAACACAGGCTTTCCGTCCGCAGCAGAACGAGTGGCGAAAGGAGCAAGTATCTCTGGGATTTTTAAAAGGACAGCCATCTGTCTACCTAGCAATAGCCAATTGGTCAGGCTGGGGAAATAACCTCTACCTTGATGATATTAGTATAAAATCGGAAATAGGAGCCTTGAAACCGGTGGCTTCATTTCTTCTGAAAAAAGATACAGCCTGCGCCAATGAGGCAATTTTGTTTTCTGACCGCTCAGGTAATTTTCCAAGTGAGTGGCACTGGGAGTTTCCCGGAGGAATTCCTGCCACATCCTCTTTGCAGCAGCCGGTGGTACGGTATCAGGCTCCGGGAAGGTATGCGATGAAACTGGTGGTGAAAAATGCAGCCGGTGCTGATTCCATTCTCCTTCAGGATGCTATCACTATCGCTGAACCTCCCGCTCTCACTATCTCAGCCTCTGACAGCAGCCTCTGTCAGGGAGATTCGCTGACCATACAAGCTACAGGCGGGTACGACCATTACTGGCTCGATGGACGTGGTAGCATTATTTTCTTTGGTCAGAAGATCAGATTGCAACCTACAGTTGATCAGACATATTCAGTATTTGCCGAAAATCTTTATGGCTGTCCCGCCAGTCGCTCAGTAGATATTACCATAAAAACACGACCGCCTCAACCGGAGATTACACGGCTGGATGATCTGCTGGTTTCAACTCCTGCTTCATCCTACCAGTGGTGGAAGAACGGGCAATTATTATCCGGAGAGACAGGGCAAACGCTTCAATTGGTGTCTTCTGGCAGCTACCAGGTGGCAGTAGTAAATGTGCAAGGCTGTACAAGTTTTTCTGAACCTGTAACGGCCTTTCCCACGGGCATTGAGGAACAACCCGATCTGGAATGGTTTATAGCAGGAAACACGCTGAATATCTGGTTAAAGAATTGGCAGACCTCCCGCGCCAATGTTGAAATTTACCATGCAAGCGGAAAACTCATCCGGAAACAGGAAATATCCCACAGTGCCGCAACTTTTACTTTACCCGAAAGAGCCTCCGGATTATACCTGATCCGCGTTTATTCCGATGATCAATGGCTGGTAAAGAAATTCCTTCTGGGGCAGTAATCCAATCCTGATTCAGGTCGGTCATTGCTGCTCCTCCTTTTCCGGTGTTCGCTTATTTCATCTTCACCTCTTCATGTTGCCGGCAGAGAATGTTTTTGCTTCCAACAAAAATTCATTCATTTTATATTCAGAAGCCGTCATGTCCGGATAAAAATTCTTACGTAGTAAGTTGTATTTTATCAAAAATGCGTAAGTTTAAACAAAAAAAGGATATGAAAAAAGGCTACAAAATCCAGTTGCAATTCGATCTCCCTGCCTCTCCTGATGATGTTTTCAACGCGTTTACCAACTCTGAACTCATACAGGTGTGGAGCAAAAAGGAAGGCTTTGTTGAACCCAGAATAGGAGGGAAGCTCTCTTATTTTGACGGACAGATCAGCGGGATTGTCAAGGAGTATGATCCCGGTTATTATCTCGGCTATACCATTCGCGAAACCAACTGGGCGGATGACTGGGAGGATTCTATGGTGGAGTATAGTTTTACTCCAAAAAAAAACGGCTCCGGTATCCTGATCCTTCACCGGGACCTGCCCAATGAAGAGGCACTGGAGAAGTGGGAAGTTACCTGGAATGGCTTAATGATTCCGCAAGTCCGAAGCTTATTTGAACTCACCTATTGATCCTGGTTTAAGGCAGGATTTTCAGGGCCGCTTCCAGGACTACCTTCTTTAAGATTGTTGAAAAAACGAGTGGTAGGATAGGCAAAACCAATGTCACTGGCCTGCTGGAATTTTTCCAGAATTTCTTCCCAGATCACTTCTTCTGTGCCACGTCTTTTCCTGGGATCACAAAGAAAACGCAGCGTAAGGACCACGCCAAAATCTTTTACCGTTGTGTAAACTATGGGCGTAAGCTTGGAATAAAAGATCATGTACTTCTGGGAGGCTTGCCGGATTTTTTCCTCAGCAGGCTTACTCAGGTGTTCGGTGCGGGTTTCCGCTATGTCCTGCAATATTTTCTTGGCCTTTCTCCAGTTGCTTTCAAAGGTGATCCGTACGGGTACTTCATTCCAGATATAGCCGAAACCCATCGTGTAATTGGCTTGGGTATGAATGAAAACCTGTCCGTTGGGAATATGAATGATCCTTCCCGTGCTTTGGTCAGCGTCTACCCAGTTTCCTATTTCCACAAGAGTGAACTGGAAAATGCGGATATCAATGACATCGCCCGCAACGCCTGCAATTTCAATCCTGTCGCCCACAACAAAGGGTCTGCGCCATACGAGGAAGGCCCAGCCGGCCAGGTTCACCAGCGGATCGCGCAGCGCTATGGCGATACCTGCCGAAAGCAATCCGAGATAAGTGGCAAGGGAGGCTAATCCCTCAAACCAGATCTGGATAAGGATCAGCAGCCCGATCAGGAATGTGAGATACGTTGAGGTTTTGCGCCAGTGGTATTGAACTTTAAGGTTCTTCTGATGGCGAAATACCACCGCAAGCAGTGTCTGCCTCAGGACGTAGAGCAGCACCAAAATGCCCGCAGTGATCAATATTTTTATCTGCGATTCGGAATTTATGTGCAGCACCTGCTGCAGCCATTCCACCCATTCATTGAACATTGATTCTCGAATCACTTAAAAGAGCCGGAAGTTAGTATTTCTCCACCGGGTTCAGGTAAGCCGGGATTATGGCAGGCTGTTTTTGAAATCCTGGTAACGTTGCACATGTTCCTCCGTACCTGTACAGCCTAATTCCTGTTCCTTCTCTTCAATTTTTTCAACCCGGTTTTCAGGATTTGGGTGCGTACTTAAAAACTCAGGAGGTCGCTGGGAATCATCCATCCGCCTGAAAAAGTCAGCCGCTCCGTCTGCCTCCAACTCAGTAGGACACAGATAGATTACGGAATATTCATCAGCATCAGACTCCGCGCTCCGGCTGAACTTCAACTGGGCCAACTGAGCAGCAATGTCAGAGATGGCATTTTGATCTGTTCCGAGCACTACATCAAGCATAAACTGAATACCATAGATCTTGGTGAGTTGATCAGTGACATGCCGTCTGTCAGCATGGGCAATCTCATGTGCAAGCACTCCTGCAAACTGATCCTCAGCCTCCAGGAACTTGATGAGCCCGGTATAGACATATATATAACCTCCAGGTGCGGCAAAGGCATTCAGCACATCATCATCGTGGATGATCTTCATTTCCCAGGTAAACCTGTCTTTGTAAAATACCTTTCCGCTGTTCAATATATTATCCCGGATCCTGTGCAGGTGGGCATAAGCTTCGGGATATTGCCCTTCATCCAGAATTGGGAATTCCGCAGGGCTGTTGTTGATCTCCTCGCTGGTTTGCTGTCCAAGGGAAATATCATCTTCTACAGAAAATATATTGAGCGTATTATCGTCCGGGTTGTCATTGCAGCCAAAAAGCATTGGTGCCAACAGCGCAAAAATTAGAAATATTTTTTTCATGAATTTTGAATTTTAAAATTGAGAACCAACTCTATAGAAATTAAAAAAGCAACCTACTTGTTCGGGTTTTCTTCAAAGATTTTATTTGTTTAATGCTGGTCTTGTATTTATTAAAAAATGTGCGCCATAAAATTAAAAGGTAAAACAGAATAACCTTTTACGATTCCTCAATGCTGGCCTGGCCCAGATAGTGGAAATCAGAAATGCGGAAATCGCCACCTGCCATTGGCAGCGGCACACGGGGCAGCATCAGGAAAACCGGAAGTTTATTTTCGTCCATCAGCAATATTTTGTTCTGAGGATTGCGCACCAGGAGCTGATTAAAGTTTTCGCTGCCGAAAGTTCGCATTTCATTCAGTTGTACCAAGTACCACCGGTCTTCGCCCGAAATATTTATGCGGCCCGTAATGTTACCTTTTGCCGGCAGCAGATCCTCCAGCGTATCATGCTTCGGCAGCGAATGAAGTTCCACATGGAGGCCGACCGGATCATCAGCGTCAGCAGTAATATGAGAGGTGAAGAATCGGACCGGCATCCATTTGTTTCTGCGAATACGGAAATTGCTCATGTTGAAGGAAAGGAAGATCAGCAAAAAGCCTCCGGAGATAAAGGAATTGCGAAGCACGACTTGTCCGTAATCCGGCCCATAGAAAATGCTCATGGCCACATACTGAAACATGAAGACTCCCAGCAGCGAAGCGAAAAGATAGCTCAGCAACTTTCCGGTATCCAGCAGCACTTCCTGCGTAAAGAAGGGTGAATGATTCAGCGCGTTGTTGAGCAAAGAGGAATACATATAAAGGCTGCTGGCCCAGAAGAGGATAGTAAAAAGAATGTAATATTTGTTGAAATCAGCAATAAGCCAATAATCATAAAATCCGTGAGCGAGGGCGGCAAGGGCGAAGAAGATGAGGAAATATGGCCAGGATCGTTTATGATGGCGGAAGCGGGCAAGCACAAATCCATAAGCAATAATGGATGAATCGAACATGTGAGAGACAGACGAAAGGAGGGCGCGGCTGTGGATCACGTCCAGTTCATCAGGGGTGAAGTAGAGCAGGTTCTCGGTGAATGAGAAACCGAGGGCAGCCAGCGAAGCATATACCAGGAAATCAATCGGTTCATCCAGTATTTTGGTAAAGCGCATGATAAGAAGAAACGGGATGATCTTCACCAGCTCTTCCACCATTCCGATGCCCACCACGCAGTAAATAAAGTCGTGGAGAGGCTGTCCATTCAGCTCGTAGCCAAGCACCAACCGGTTAAAGTCGTGCAGGTAAAATGCCGGCAGTGCGAATACAGCGCCCGCAAGCAACGTGAACAGAAGGTGATACCATTTCTCCTTTTCATACATATCTATTTTCACCAAATACATCACCCAGACCGCCAAAATGAGGAATGCGCCCAGGAATCCGAGCAGGTCAATTTTCCGGGCTATGGCTTTGATGATAGCACCGAAATATGCAGGCAGGTCCATCTGCTGAAAGAATACCTTTCGCTGTATTCCTATGGGAACATATTTGCGCGCTTCTTTTTCCACCAGCAATTGCTGCAGTTCTTCCTTCCGGTTTTGGTCTGATAACAGCGAGGACAGAGAAATGTAGCCATCTTCAACATTTCCCTTGTAATTAATTTCCCGCGTATAATATTCTATCGCTTTCTCATATTCCCCAAGTCCCTCCATTACTTTTCCTGAGACAAGGTTCAGGTTTGGGAGCGTGTCATTCCGGATTTTGAGGAGATGATAAAGCGCAACCTGATAATCATTCAGGAAGTAATTAACGGTAGATAGCCCCAGGTGGCCAATGTCCTGTTCTTCCTGCGTCTTTCCACGGGTGTGGGCGCGGTAGCGGGGAATGATACCGCGGACATCGTCCCCGGCAATTTCATATTCCTGAAGCACCGCTTCATCAGCATAAAAATAGGTGCGCAGCAACTGGAAATGATAACGGGCATTGTATGGTTCTGCCGCCAATAAGGTTTCATAGCCTTCCACTGCCATGCCGGGCAGATGGCGCTTTTCTCCTTCCTCTACCAGTTCCTGCGGGTCCTGTATCAGCACGGGCTGCACAAACCACTGAACCATCATATAAATGATAGCCGAAAGGAAAATACTGATGAAAATGAGATTATAGCTCCCGAAATCCCAAAGTGGCTTTTTCACGTTCTGCCGCTTCCAAAAGAGGAATTGAAGAATGGCAAGGATAATAATAATCCAAAGCACAAAATTTGGCCAGCCGGTAAACAATCGTTTTTGAGATTTTGGTTACTTGGAATTCAGGATCGTTATTGACGCCTTCTATGATAAGGACTTATAAATATTAAATAGCTCAATTGTATTTATAAAAGCCGGTCCCGCTCTTCCGTCCGATGTGTCCGGCCTGTACTTTCTGCTCCTGAATGCGGCTTGGGCGAAATTTCCCATCATATTGGAAACTGCGGAACATGCTGCTGGTTACATCAAAATTTGTATCCACGCCTATCAGGTCCATGAGCCGGAATGGCCCCATCTTGAACCCGGAAGCTTCCAGCAGTTCGTCTATGGTTTCGTGGTCGGCTACGTTTTCTTCGAGCACCTTCAGGCCCTCCACATAGAAATGCCTTGCAACGCGGTTCACTATAAAACCGGGCGAATCCTTAGCCATCACAGGTTTCTTGCCCATTTTCTTTGCAAGCTCAAATACCGTTTGCGCCACTTTTTCATCTGTTGCTGCGCCACTTATTATTTCCACCAGCTTCATGATATGAGCGGGGTTGAAGAAGTGCATTCCCACTACCCGCTCAGGATTGTTAAGCCCGGCTGCAATTTGCGTTACAGGAATGGATGAAGTATTGGTAGCGAAAATCACGTTCGTATCATTAAGACCTTCCAGGTTTCTGAACAACTCAATTTTGTGTTCAGGCTTTTCGATGATCGCTTCGATAATGACGTCAGCTTTGAGGTCCTGATGATGGGTGGTGTATCGGATCCGGGCAACTGCGGCTTCCATTTCTTCAGCCGTAATTTTTCCGCGATCCACCCCGCCCTGCAGTTGTTTCCTGATGGTTTTCTCCGCAATTTCCAGTGCCTCAGCCCGGAGATCAAAAAGGATGGTATCATGCCCGGAGGCTGCTGAAAGCTGGGCAATACCAAGCCCCATGGTCCCTGCTCCGGCTACTGCTATGGTTTTAATATTGGTCATAATTAAAATTGCTTTTGAGTAAGTGCAAAGGTACTACAAGGGAATCGCGGGTATAAAAGTGCTTGCATGAAAAGTCCCGGACGGGCGAGATTCGACTTTTAAGATTAAAAAATAATAAAAAAAGGGCACCGCCTCCAGCGAAACCCTTTTCCTGATTAATCTAAGAAAACAGTCTATCTCACAATAACTTTTGTGGTGCGGGAATCCGTTTCATTATAAATTTTCACAAGATAAATTCCAGGCTTCAGATTGTTGGTGGCAATCTGTCCTCCGGAACTAATGGCACCTTGCAAAGTGATATTGCCGCTCATATTCTGCACCTGATAGCTAGCATCTAACCACTCTCCATTCAGTTCTACCCTGAGCGGTTCCTGCCGATTTACCGGGTTTGGATAAATGTTTACCTCATTCGTCAGGGACGGAGTTTCAGCTTTATCCTGCAAAACTGCAATGCTGGAATATGCATATTCACCGTCATAGTCTACCTGGCGGAGGCGATAATAGTTTATTTTCTGTGGAACGGCACCGGCATCCACATACTGGTATTCCTGTAAGGTCTGGGAATTACCGGCTCCGGCTACTTCCGCAATCACCTCAAAACGGCCATTCTCTATTCTGCGCTGAACTTCGAAAAGACGGTTGTTGAGTTCGCTGGCGGTTGACCATTCCAGCAATACCACGCCTTCGGTTTTTTTAGTGGTAAAGGCGAGCAACTCAACCGGAAGAGGCGTATTGTTAACACAATACGTTACATCTTCATCGACACTGCCTGTGTTCTCATCAAATGCAGATGAGTTATCAGATTTGCAAATATCAACATACGTAGAGATCGTACCACTGTTATTTAAATAACTGCCAACCACTATTTGTCCGTAAGGAGTATTATTATTTTCTATAATGTGTTCGTTCATCAGGCTGTCCACTTCAAGCATACTGCCTGGGCCTACCAAAATTTTTCCTGACCACTTCATGTTGGTGTAAATGCCATTTACCTGGAAGTAGCTGTTGTTAGTTACTATATTATTGGCTGTTAAATCTCCATGAACTACGAATACGCTGTCGTTCACTGTTCTTGTAGAGCCGCTGTTGCTCATGGTCATATCGCCATTGATAAATAGTCTGCCGCTGTTGTCTACCAGTTGGTGGCTTACCAGATTTCCATTAATGATCATGACCCCGGTATTTTCCAGCGAAGCAGCACCTGTATTATTGTTATTGAAATTGCCGGTGATCATTGCCCCGCCATTATTTAAAAAGTCATTGCTGTTGTTAAAAACTCCACCTACAAAAAGACTGTCGTTATTGGGAAAGGAAGTATTTCCGCTGCTTGAATTGTCGAAACTTCCACCTACCTCAAAAAAGCCGTTATTTTCAAACAAACTTTGATTCGTAAAATTTCCTGTAATCGTAAAGCTATTGGAGGAAGTTAAATTAGTGCCTCCGCTGCTGCTGTTGGTAAAGTTGCCCAGCAAGGCAATCTGGCCACTGTTATTAAAAGTGCCTCTGTTAGTAAAATTACCGTTGAAGCTCATAATGCCGGTATTGGTAATGTCTGCACTATAAGAAAAATTGGAGGGAAATGTCGCTATATTGTGATTAATAATTTCTCCTTTATTATTACCAGAAACGGATGACGGCTCAAAGATTCCATTGTTACAAAGGATAGCTTTATTCTTTAAAGTAATAGAGCAGGTAAATATCCCGGTGGATGAAATACACAGCGTTTTCCCATTGTTCACGGTATAGCTTCCCGTAAAATTATCATCAATGGTGTAGTCGCAACTTGTGCATGTTCCTGATGCAGTGCTATCCTGTGGAGCTCCAACGCTGAAAACAATTATCAAAACGGTGACCAAAAGTCCGGTAAGCGCAGTAACTGCAATCGCAACGCGCAGCGGTTTCATCCTGGCCTTTTGCCGTTGGGTTTGCGTGGTTTGTAGGCGTCTTTTCATTTTTTATAATGTTTTTAAATGTTGAAGATTTTAGCCCTTTTCAGCTTTAAATTATTTCCGTTCAAAATTAGAGATACCCATTTTTGGATATGCTTTAGTTAATTCGATTTCAGCCAGTTGTAAGGTTTATCAGTTCCCGCTTCGGAATGCTATCCGGCTATCAATTTCCCGGTTCCCGGTGCCGTTGAGTTCTGCGGTATCCATCTCGAAGGGAAGCCGCCTAGAGCAGTTGAATCGGCCATTTATGATCAATGTATTTTTTTATAATTAAATAAATAAGATGCCGTTGCACAATAAGTTACACTGTCAGAAAAATTCATTTATTCAGATATTTGGAGAATTGGGTTTTAAGTACAGCACCAATTATTATATCGAAAATCCATGCTTTTAAATCTAAATATAAAAAGGCGATTTTCTCCTGCTCCTTTTATTAAACGGGAAAACTGCTGTATAAACCAAAAGTGGGTGCCTCAAAAGATGAAGCACCCACCTGAAAATAAATGGCTGATGATTGCGAAAAAAGTTAGCGTACTACCACTTTTGTATGGCTGGAGTTTTCGCTATTATAAATTCTTACCAGATAGGAGCCAGGTTTCATCCCGGTGGTAGCTATTTGGCCGTCTGCGGATAAATTACCTTGTTCTACTATGGCACCGGCCAGGCTTTTAATCTCGTAACTGGCAGCCTTCCACTTGCCCGTTAATTCAATATTCAGCGGCTCATTTGCCGCTACCGGATTTGGAAATACCTTGATGCTATATTCCGTGGAAGGGGCATTACTTTCCTGCAATACGGCAATTTTAGAATAAGCGTATTCACCGTCATAATCCACCTGGCGGAGGCGGTAATACACTACCTGGCCGGCAGGTACAGAAGCATCTGCATATTGATATTTCTGAATGCTGAGCGAATTTCCCGCCCCGTCAATTTCTCCGATTTTGCTGAAATTGTCATCTCCGTCTTTTCGCTGTATTTCAAATAAACGATTATTGATTTCACTGGCCGTGGCCCATTCCAGCAGTACCACTCCCTCAGCTTTTTTAGCGGTGAACGCAATCAGTTCAACCGGCAACGGGGAGTTGTTCGTGCAGTAAGTTACATCGTCATCCACATTTCCGGTATTTGCGTCAAAGGCAGGCCCGTTGTTTACTTTGCATATATCCACGTAGCGGGCGATTTTGCCACTATTATTCATATAATTACCTACAAGGATCTGCCCGTAAGGTGTGCTGGTATTTTCTATATTATGTTCATTGTAGAAACTATCCACCTCTAGCAAACTTTCAGGACCTACAATGAATTTCCCTGACCACTTTTGATTCGTATAAATTCCGTTAATGAGCATGTGGTTGTTATTCGTGATCACATTGTTGCTGGTTACATTACCATTAATGACGAAGAAACTGTCATTAATAGTCCGGGTATTGCCGCTGTTGCTCATCTCCAGATTACCGTTAATGGTAAATCGGCCACTATTCTGAATAAGCTGATCACTATCCACATCTCCGCCAATCAACAGGTTCCCGTTATTCACCAGGGACGTGGAGCCGGAGCTGTTATTGTCAAAATTGCCGGTGATTATTGCTCCGCCATTATTTGTAAAATCATTTCCATTTATAAAATATGAACCTACAAATAGGCTGTCATTATTGATAAAACTTCCACTTCCAGCGTTTTCATTTCTGAAAAAACCATTTACTTCAAGTAAGCCATTATTAATGAGTGGACTTTCATTGGTATAATTACCGGAAACTTTTACCGTGTTAGCAATTTCCATAGAAGTGCCGCCAGACCTGCTGTTAAGTACATTACCAGAAATCTCAATGATCCCTGTACTCTCAAAAATGCCGCTGTTCGTAAAATTGCCTGAAAAAGCGAGTTCGCCTGTATTCTGAATATTCCCGGTGTTATTGAAATTACCTGGGAGTTCAGCTACATTGTGGTTGATCAGTTCCGCATCATTTGCGAAGTTAATTGAGGACGGACTGAAGGTTCCGTTGTTACAGACGGTCGCTCCATCATTAATCGTGATGCTTCCGGTAAAATAGCCGGAGGAGGTGATGCAAAGCGTTTGGCCATTATTGACGGTATAATTACCGTTTTGATTGCCACTGATAGTTTGATCGCAGCTTTCGCAATTTCCTGCGGCACTGCTGGCCTGCGGTGTACCAATATTAAATACCAGGAACAGCACCGTTACCATTATTCCTGTGACGGCTGTCAGAGCCAGGACAATTAATAATGGCTTCATCTTGAACTTCAGTCCGAAGCGTTGGGAGTTTTGCAAGCGTTTTTTCATTGTAGAAATTTGATGGTGATAGAATTGCCTTTTCCGGCTTTGTTTATTTCGGGTCAAAAGTATGGCTCCGGAAAGGTGGGAATCCACTGCTATTCTACAGTTGGCAAACATTTGTAAGATTTCTCTATAGACTTTAATTAAAACACAAGTATGCTCACAGATTATTTGATTTTAGATCCGTAAATGAAACCTCACATTGCTATTGGCGGAACTATGATTTTGATCATAAAACAGTATTTAAAAGCGTTAAATTCAATTATTAAAACCTAAAAATTAAACCGGATTTCTCAATTGATTTTGGACTATTGCTCATCTGCTTACACGAAGTAGTAAAAGCTATTTTTATAAATGAATATTCATTTTCAGAGATAATTAAGGACAAAAATAGCCACTGCCCTGATGTGGGAGTGAAATGGTGCGAGATTAGGGACCAGGGCGCACTAAGGCTGCAGATCACTACTTGCCGAATTTTTAAAGGGCAACAATGAAATCAGTTCCATAGTAGTGGCCCCATAATTTTACCTTTGCGCAAATTTTTTGAAAGAATGCCAAAGGATACATCAATAAAGACAGTTCTGATCATTGGAAGCGGGCCCATCATTATCGGTCAGGCATGTGAATTCGATTACTCAGGAAGCCAGGCGGCACGCTCGCTCCGGGATGAGGGGATCACAGTAGTGCTGATCAACAGCAACCCGGCTACCATAATGACCGATCCTGTAACCGCAGATCATATTTACCTGGAGCCCCTCACAACCGAATCAATTGAGAAGATTCTGCAGGAACATAAGATTGATGCAGTGTTGCCAACGATGGGCGGCCAAACGGCCCTGAACCTGGCAAAGGAAGCTGACGAAGCAGGGCTGTGGGAGCAATATGGCGTGAAGATCATTGGCGCTGACATGGAGGCTATTGAGCGCACTGAAAACCGAGAACGCTTCCGGCAACTGATGGTGAGCATTGACATTCCTATGGCAGCATCAAAAATTGCCACATCATTTTTAGAAGGAAAGGAAATAGCCCAGGAACTCGGTTTCCCGCTTGTTATCCGCCCTTCATACACGCTGGGTGGAACAGGCGGCAGCATCGTAAAAAGCAAAGAAACTTATGAAGCGCTGCTACAGCGAGGGTTGGAAGTATCGCCCGTGCATGAAGTGATGATAGACCAGGCCGTACTTGGCTGGAAGGAATATGAACTTGAATTGCTGCGCGATGATAATGACAACATAGCGATTATATGCACTATTGAAAACCTTGATCCAATGGGCATCCATACGGGTGATTCTATCACGATTGCGCCTGCGATGACGCTATCGGACAGGGCGTACCAGCGAATGCGGGATTATGCAAAGCGAATGATGATATCCCTGGGAAAATTTGCCGGAGGCTGCAACGTGCAGTTTGCCATGAATCCCGAAGATGAGGAGATCATAGCCATTGAGATCAATCCGCGGGTAAGCCGCTCTTCGGCACTGGCCTCCAAAGCTACCGGCTATCCTATTGCCAAAATTGCGGCTAAGCTTGCCATCGGCTATACCCTTGATGAGTTAATGAACCCGGTTACGAAAACGACTTCCGCGTATTTTGAGCCTTCCCTGGATTATGTAGTAGTGAAAATTCCGCGATGGAATTTCGACAAATTTCCGGGGTCTGATATCAAGTTAGGCTTCCAGATGAAATCCGTAGGAGAAGTGATGGCGATTGGCCGCACATTTTTGGAGGCACTTCAAAAAGCCTGTCAGAGCCTGGAAAATGGCCATGACGGGCTTGGAGCTGACGGCCACCGGATAAAGCAACTTGAGGAAATTGTGGAGAGCCTGGAAAATCCATCCTGGGACCGCCTGTTTCATATTAAGCACGCCATAGAACTCGGGATGCCGCTTACCTCCATTGGGAAGCTGACCCGGATTGACCGCTGGTTTTTGCTTCAGATTCAGCAGCTCGTGAATGCTGAGCATGAACTGAGACGATACAGCCTGCATAACCTACCAGACGATCTGCTGCGGGAAATGAAACAGATGGGATATTCTGACCGCCAACTCGCGTATTTGCTTGACGTGGAAGAAGAAGAGATATACCAAAAGCGCATGAAGCTTGGAATAAAGCGCGTCTATAAAATGGTGGATACCTGTGCCGCTGAATTTCCATCGCAAACGAACTATTTCTACTCCACATTCGAGGTGGAGAATGAGAGCATAGTTACAGATAAGAAAAAGGTGATCGTGCTGGGTTCCGGCCCCAATCGTATTGGCCAGGGAATAGAATTCGACTACTGCTGTGTGCATGGCATTCTGGCCATTCGCGAGGCAGGCTATGAGGCCATTATGGTGAATTGCAATCCTGAAACCGTTTCTACAGATTTTGATATTTCGGACAAGCTCTACTTTGAGCCGGTATACTGGGAGCATATCCGTGAGATCATTGAGCATGAAAAACCGGAAGGCATTATTGTTCAGCTTGGAGGCCAGACGGCCCTGAAGCTTGCAGAGACATTTGCCAAAGAAGGCATTCCGATCCTGGGAACCAGCTATCCGAATATGGACCTGGCAGAAGACCGGGGCTCATTTTCTGACCTGCTGAAGGAACTCGAAATTCCCTATCCGCGATATGGCGTCTCTGAAAATCCTGACGAAGCTATAAAGGTGGCCAATGAGGTTGGCTACCCGGTGCTGGTAAGGCCCTCGTATGTGCTGGGCGGACAGGGAATGCGAATTGTGATAAACGATGAAGAACTAGAATCAACCGTTATTAAGCTTTTCCGCAAAATTCCCGGAAACCGCGTATTGATTGATCATTTCCTGGACCGGGCGGCAGAGGCCGAAGCAGACTGCATTTGCGATGGTGAGGAGGTACTGGTTATGGGCGTAATGGAGCATATTGAACCTGCGGGAATTCACAGCGGAGACAGCTATTCTGTGCTGCCGCCCTACGACTTTTCTCCGCGCATAATTGACACCATTAAGGAGTACACCAAGAAAATTGCACTGGCATTAAATGTGAAAGGTTTGCTCAACGTGCAATTTGCCGTAAGGAATGACGAAGTCTACGTTATCGAAGCCAATCCCCGTGCATCCCGAACCATGCCTTTTATTTGTAAAGCCTATAATGTTCCTTTTCTGAATATGGCTACCAAAGTAATGCTGGGCGTGAATAAGCTGAAGGATTTCAACTTCGAGCGCAGGGATCATGGCTTTGCGATTAAGGAGCCCGTCTTTTCATTCGACAAATTCCCAAATGTAAATAAGGAATTGGGACCTGAAATGAAATCCACGGGAGAATCCATTCGTTTTATAAAAGATACCAAGGATTCATATTTCCGGAGTCTTTATAAACAAAAATCAATGTACCTGAGCCGCTGAAAAAGGCCAGTGAAATATGATCTACCTTCTCATAATATTGCTCATCATCCTTGCCTGGCGCTTTTATCATTACTTCCTGCTGCCGGCAAACCATATTCGTTCGCGAATGAACGATGCTCAAACCCGCTACCGCCAGCAGCAACAACCCCCCAGGCGCCCTGGCGAAACCGAGATTGAATACGTCCCCAAAGAGGAAAAAAGAAAACCCCGTGAAGATAAAAACGAAGCGGGGGAATACATTGACTATGAAGAGGTGAGGTAGTTTCCAGACTTGGGTTTTCTTGATATTTTAGCTTCAGCATTTGTAAAGGCTGGGTTTCCTGGCCTGGGACTGGTGGGCGATCTCGCAAGGGAATTTTAGTTACTTTTGGCTGGTAGGGACGGGGGAATGGAAGCGGTTTCAGGTGGAGGGAATAAACGCAGTTGGGCTTGTCGACTCGTTGGGCGTATTAAAATGAAAATAAAAACCAGACATATACTGCGTGCCCGATTCATCCTTTGCGAGTGGGTGCGGTACTTAAACCGAAACATTAGGAATCATGATCAAAAATAAACCTACTCATTTTTTAAACAGTTGTCTCAGCAATCACAAATATGAAAGGTACGAAAATTAAATTATATTTATCCCTGATTATTCTTGGGGCTCTTTTGACTTCTTGTGACAGATATAATTACATTCATTATACTGCTGAAAACAAAACAGCAGATAGTATTAAATTTACTTTTTCATTTGGAAAATTTTTTTCTGATTTGCATCCCACAGACACCACCATAATTTTAAAAAGCAATCAAAAAGACACATTATTTATTTTCACTCAGATTAGCCCTTCAGTATATGACGCGGAAAATGAGACTAAAATGGTTTATATCTTTAACACAGAAGTAATAAGACTACATGATAGCTTATTGATTAAAAAGGATGTTTCACTAAGAAAGAATTGGAATTATAGGGAAACAGGACGAAACGCGGCAGTAATGGAGTTTGTAATAAATGATGCTGATTTTTAACTAGAATAAAATAGCAAAGAAGAAAATTTACCTACAGGAATCAAATTGTTGCGACACTGTCGCAATAATTAACGCAAAGGCTTTTCGATGACCCTTCAAATAAATTGAAAAAAAACGTAAGAATCTGCTGGACGAGTTATAAAAGGAAAATTCACTTAATATTGGCAACTTTCCAGTATTGCATCAAGAAGGGATATGCCGTTTTGGATAAGAACCATCAAACCTTGTGGTCTCCACAGGCTGCCCATTCGAAAGTGGAGCACAAACTCAGTAAGCGTTTGGGGGGAACTTCATGGGTTCGATACCAAAGAGAAAAAAGATCTGTTCAGAAGTATGATAAACCGCTACTCTGATCACTATTTTCAATGGGCACTCCGGGAATTATCTTTATGGAAAGGCACAGCAGTACCGGAAACTATCAGACTCTTGTAGATAAACGGTTCGAGAGACAGGACGTTCCCTATAAAAAAATAGAAAAACCGGATTACATTATCGAAAAGGGGAGTCATATATTCATGCTTGAAGTGCCCGATATTTTATCGGAGCTCATAAAAAACGAAGCCCAACGATGGGTATAAAACATAGGGAGGCATTGGTTATCGCAAGATTTCCCACTCCTATTTTCATATTGGCCAAAATTCGGGACCGAAGGAAACAAACCTAAGATAAGCCAACACATAGTTCCGATTTACTGAGCAGTTCTTTGCAGTACCGGTTTTTAACTTTCCCACAAAATGGAAAATTATACTAGCAGCGCCTTATGCCTTTACTTCGGTAAATATTCATAAGTAGACTGCAATCCGAGCGGAATACCAAGTCCCCAATAGATTAGGAGGAAGACGGTCCAGAAAATCAGGAAAATGACGGAAAAGGGCAGCATCATAGAGATGAGTGTGCCGATCCCGGTTTTCTTTACATACTTGTGGCAGAATACAACCACCAGCGGGAAGTAGGGCATAAGCGGTGTAACAATATTAGAAACAGAATCGCCAACACGATAGGCCGCCTGAGTGAGGTCAGGTGAGAAACCAAGCTGCATCAGCATAGGAACGAAGATGGGCGCGATCAGCCCCCATTTAGCAGAGGCTGAACCCACAAAAAGGTTTACAAAAGCCGTGAGCAATATGATGCCAACTATGGTGATCTGGCCGGGCAGATTAAGCTCCTTCAGGAAATCTGCGCCTTTCAGTGCCAACAATGCACCTAAATTAGATTGGGTAAAGGCATGAATAAACAATGCACAGAAAAAAGCCATCACAATATAGTAACTCATTCCGCTCATTGATTTTGACATGCTATCTATAATCTCCTTCGAGTTTTTGAATGTGCCCGCCATCATGCCATACATCACCCCCGGAACGAGAAAAATGATAAAGATCAAAGGCACAATAGATCGCATGAGGGGCGCGGCAAATGAAGTGACCGCGCCATCTTCCGCACGCAGGGCAGAGCCAGCCGGAGCCGCCCAGAAATATAGTCCTGCAAGCATCACGACCATAGCAGCAATAGATGCCCAAAATGCACTCTTTTCTTTGGGCGTGAGTTCATTCATTGTAGGCACATCCTCTATATCATCATCCAATTCTACTTTGCTCAGCCGGGGCTCCACAATTTTATCAGTGATATACCAGCCCAATAAAACGATCAGCAGGGAGGAGGCGGAGGTAAAGAACCAGTTATTCAGCGGGTTGAGCTGAATTTCCGGATCCAGGATTTGTGCCGCAGATTGCGTGAAACCCATCAGGAGCGGATCAATGCCCGAGGGAACAAAGTTGGCACTGAACCCTCCGGAAACTCCCGCAAATGCTGCCGCAATGCCCGCCAGCGGATGTCGTCCGGCTGCGTAAAATATCACTCCACCCAGCGGGATGACCAGCACATAACCGGCATCCGTTGCCGTGTGGGATACAATGGCCACCAAAATCAACATAGGAGTAACGAGTGTACGGGGTGTAACGCCCAACGCTGTTTTCAGCCCGGCATTGATGAAGCCGGAATATTCCGCCACACCCACACCCAGCATCGCAACGAGTACAATCCCCAGAGGCGCAAAAGAGGTAAATACAGTTACCATAGAGGCCAGGAAGTTGGCCAGCGCATCTCCTGTCAGCAGGTTGTTTACGATCAGTGATTCTCCTGTTCGTGGATCTAACTCAGCAAAATGCAGATTGGAAAGGAAGGCAGATAATATCCAGATAAGGATCATCAGCACAAAAAACAGGATGGCCGGATCTGGCAGCTTATTGCCTGCTTTTTCTATAAAATCCAGGGATTTGGCGAGGAGGCCTCGTTGCGTAGTCGTTTGTTCCATTGCTTATATGTTTGGCGCCAAAATTATGTTTTTGGATGAACTAAATACCGAAAGCACCAAAATTGATTAACAGATTCGCCCACGCCTGGCTATCAGAAGGCGTTTTATTTTGCTTTATCTTGCAAGTTTATCTCAGTTAGAATTGGTTTTCTTTTATCAGAATTATATATTAAGACTAAAAAATAAAATGCTTTACTTTTAATATTTAAATTGGAGGAAATCAAGAAAAAAAGTAATCAAGGTTTTTAATAGAAACCGGTTTCTACTAAAAGTTACTCAGTTTTAAGATGATATTGAATTGTCGCATTTTACCCGGTATATTAGTTTTTTGCAATGATGCTGTTGCTCAGTCGCAGGGAAAATGTCATATTCATAAAACGGGACATCAGGGTATATTTGCACGGTTTTTCGTATGGGGCCAGGACTTTGGTTGAATGAAATGTATTAAAAGCTTTGAAGTACTTTTTTATATTAATCGTAATAGCACTCAGCTATACGCATGCTTATGCCCAGGAATATAATTTATTGGATAGAGACCTGTCTCAAATTGATGTTGAGGCGCTTACAGATCAGCAGATAAGGCAAATCGCAACGGAAGTTGAGCGGAGCGATATGACCGAGCAGGAGTTGATGAACCTTGCCCGGTTGAAAGGAATGCCTGAAGCAGAAATTGCCAGGCTGAAGCAGCGCCTTACAAATATAGACCGCCAAAAGGGTACTGACGAGTTGCAGGGAAGTGTGGACGAGGATCTGACAAAGGAAAATATAACCAGTGAACGCCAAGCCTCAATAGAGACTCCGGCTGATCTGAACCGGATTTTCGGTACATCGCTCTTCAGCAGTGAAAAGCTCACCTTTGAGCCGAGCCTGAATATTCCCACTCCCAGAAGTTATCAGCTTGGGCCGGGAGATGAATTGGTGATAGATATTTGGGGTGACAGCCGCCAGAATTACCGGCTCCAGGTTTCGCGCGAAGGCAGCATTAACATCAGCAACTTAGGACCTGTTTACGTTAGCGGCCTCAACATGGAGCAGGCATCCAGAAAGATCATTGACCGGCTGTCAGAAATCTATACAGGTCTGAAAGGTCCGCGTCCGGCTACTTATGCGCAGGTCGGGATTGGCAAAGTGAGGAGCGTGAAGGTGACGCTTCTTGGCGAAGTCCGGGTGCCGGGAACTTATACATTGCCAGCTCTGGCCACCGTCTTTAATGCGCTTTATCTTTCTGGCGGCCCTGCGCTAAATGGCAGCTTCAGAGACATTGAGGTGATCAGGGAGAATAAAGTGATAACCACGATAGACGTGTATGATTTCCTGCTGGGAGGCAAACAGGAGAATAACATCTATGTGGAGGATCAGGATATTATTCGGGTAAATCCTTATCAGAAAAGGGTGGAAGTAAAGGGCGCGGTGAAGCGGCCGATGATATATGAAGTAAAAGAAGGCGAGAATCTGGATCAATTAATTGAATATGCTGCTGGATTCACAGACCAGGCATATACCCACCGCCTGAAGGTCCACCGCAAAACATCACGTGAAAGACGGATTGAGGATGTTCCACAGGAAGCCTTTCAACAATTTTCCTTAAAAAATGGGGACATCGTGGAAGTAGAATCAATCCTGAACAGGTATGAAAACCGTGTGGAAATTAAAGGAGCTGTATATCGCAGCGGTGAATATCAACTTACGGAAGGCCTCACAGTCATCAACCTGGTGGAAAAAGCGGAAGGCCTTCGCGAAGATGCCTTTCTGGGAAGGGCCATTATTTTCCGTACCAGAGATGATTATTCCACGGAGGTTATTCCTTTCAACCTTCGGGAAATGTTGCAGGATCCCACAAAGGATATCTTGCTTGAACGGGAAGATGTAATCCACATTTCTTCCAAATATGATTTAAAGGAGGACTATCATGTAAGTATTTATGGTGCGGTGCAGGCTCCGTCAACATTTCCATACATGGACAATATGTCTCTCGAGGATTTGATCCTGATGGCGGGAGGGTTTTCTGAAGCAGCTTCGGTATCGAGAATCGAGGTAGCCAGGCGCCTGAAGAAAGAAGGTGTGGGAGCCACCTCTGATGAAATTGCCGAGGTTTTCCAGTTTTCGGTTGATGGACAATTGGAGTTAGGCAGTTCTGAAGCAAAATTTATTTTACAGCCTTTTGACCAGGTTTATGTGCGGGAATATCCTGGGTATCAAGTGCAAAGATCTGTGGCTATTTCTGGTGAAGTACTCTATCCCGGTTCCTATGCTCTTCAGAGCAAAGACGAGCATTTATCTGATCTGATCCTGCGAACGGGTGGCCTTACCCATTATGCTTATCCTGAAGGAGCAACCCTGGAAAGGACCATTTGGGGCGATACTACGCAGATAGGAATTAACCTGGTAGCCATTCTCGAAAAACCGCATTCTAAATTTGATTTATACTTGTTGCCCGGAGACCGCATTCATATTCCCAAAGAGCTGCAAACGGTGGCAATAAAAGGTCAAGTTTTAAATCCGGTCGCCATCAAATATCAAAGAAACTTCGGCTTCCGTGATTACATCGCGAGCGCAGGCGGATTTACTTCAGTGGCTCGTAAGCGGAAGGTCTATGTTCGTTACCCGGATGGGTCTGCCGACCGCACGAGGAAATTTCTGGTATTTAATAATTATCCTAAGGTGACGCCCGGCTCCACCATTTTCGTTCCTGAAGAGCCGGAACGAACCAAACTCTCTGCACAGGAGGTGATAGGTATCAGCACCGGGCTTGCTACCATAAGTTTATTAATAGTTAGTATAATAGGCAGGTAAAAGGTGGTGGCAATATGCTTCTGAAGCACAGTTTTATTTATACCATCGGAAAAGGTGTACCCAGTATTGTTTCATTGCTGGCCATTACGCTCTTCACCACTTACCTTACCCCGGCTGAGTTTGGTGAATATGCGCTGGTTCTTTCGGTGGCAAGCATTACCGGTTCCATATTTTATGATTGGCTCATTCTGGCTCATTTGCGTTTTATCCAATCAAAAGATGCCACAGCGAGCGATCGCCTTCTCAGGACCGTACTCACCACTTTTGTATGGAGCATTTTTATTACCGCTGTTATCTCTGCGGCAGTGGTACCTTTTCTCAGTTTTGAGTGGCAAACACTGGCGCTCATCGGGCTACCCATCATTTGGGCTGAAGGTTTTTTTAATTTAACGGTGAATGTTCTGCGGGGAAATTTAAAACCGGTTACCTATAGTATTCTGTTCCTCTTGCGGGCGATCGTTTATATCTCTGTTGGAGGCGGTTTGGCCTATTCCGGAGCCGGGGCTCTGGCTCCGCTTTCCGGTTTGCTTGCCGGATCGGTGCTGGCTTCCCTCTTCATTTCTTCTAAAGTATGGAAACCTGTGAGGATGAAATTGGATGTTTCATTGATAAAAACCTTATTTATATATGGTTCTCCGTTTATCGTTTCGTTTGCCCTGAATTTTATCGTGAATAGTTCTGACAGGTTCATTATTGCATATTTATTGGGAAATGAGGAGGTAGGGCAATATTCAGCCGCTTATCAGTTTACGTGGCGGTCAGTGTCAGCCCTTCTTATGATCATCAGCACCAGCAGCAATCCTTTAATTTTAAGAGCCTTCGACAATAAGGGCATGAAAAGCGCCAACATTGAACTCAGGAATACCGGCCTTTTGATTGCCCTCATCGGAATACCATCCTGCCTGGGAATTATCGCCCTCAGAGAAAATATTAGTTACGTCTTTATCGGATCGGCATTTAAAAATGATGCTATCGAACTGATTCCCTGGATCGCTGTGGCCGCTTTAATTTATGCATTTAAATCATTTTATGTAGATACCGGATTTCAAATAGCTAAGAAAACTCATTTGCAAATTTGGCCCTCCCTGTTGGCGGCTATTGTAAATATTATTTTGAATTTTTGGTTAATCCCTGTTTATGGAATTCTTGGAGCCGCTATAGCAACCCTCGTGGCTTTTGTCGTGGGTTTGTTATCCAGTGCTGTTTTGGTTGTGCGGGCTTATCCGTTCCCAAAGGTGGCATGGAAAGATATGATTTTGATCCTGGGCGGATCGCTGATGATGTGCATTCCGCTGGTATTGTGGGATCCGGAACCAGGCATTTGGCATCTCACATTGCAACTATTAATTGCCGGGAGCATCTTTTTATTTTTTTTAATGATATTTAATATTATGAACCTAAGAACGCTGCTATTAAACAAATTAAATTCAGAATAATGCAGCAATTGATAACAGTTTGTATTGCAACCTATAAGCGGATATTACTCCTTCAACAATTGCTGGAAAGCCTGGCCTGCATGGAAATACCGGTGGGCTACCGGCTTGAGATCGTGATCATTGATAATGAATGCAGTGATGAGACGAAGAATGCTTGCAGAGATTTCAGCGCCACGTCAGGGATGGTGGTTCATTATTTCGCAGAGGAACAGAAAGGCATCAGCTATGTACGAAATCGTGCACTTCGTGAAGCTTCGGACGAAACTACCTGGCTGGCATTTGTTGATGATGATGAGGTAGTAGATGCGGGATGGCTTTTTGAAATGCACCTGGCAATAAGTAAATATGAGGGAGATGTATTTACAGGCCCTGTTTATCCAAAATTCAATGCAGCTACACAGGATTGGGTTAAAAGAGGAGGATTTTTCGCAGCCGCAAGCGAAGTAGATGGCGCGTTCAAGGGATCTTCAGCTACTAACAATGTTATCTTTAAGTATTCACTAATTGAGGAGTTTGATATGAAATTTAATCTTGAATATAATTTAACAGGAGGCGAGGATTATCGTTTCTTTAAAAGTATAGTAAAAAAAGGAGGCAAAATCAGATGGGTACGGAATGCGGTTGTTTATGAACATATTAGTACTGATAGGGGTAGTGTAAAATGGTTGTTTCAGAGACAGTTCAGGCTAAGCAATAATTCTCATCTGCAATATTTAAAAGAACATCAGAAGAGTGTGGGAAGCATATTTACAGTAATTTTAAAAAGCGCAGGTCGCACCATCGAATTTCTGTGTCTTTGCCTGTTTATTCCATTTCTGTGGATATTAGGACGAAAGGAACTTGCTGTGAAGGTATTGCAGTTTCTGGCTCGCGGTTTAGGCGGTTTTATGGCAATTGCAAATTATGCTTATAAAGAGTATAAATAATATGAAAATTCTTACCATAGTTGATTCATTAGGCAATGGAGGTATTCAGCGGGTGGCCAGGAATTTCGCAGTGGCATACCGGGAATATGGGTATGAATCAGCAATTTGTGTTTTGAAAAAAAATTCGGATATGGATCAGTTGCCAGGGACGGATGTGCAGGTATATTATGCAGAAAACCAGGACTGTATGCGCCAGATCGTTTCGTTCAGCCCTGATATTTTGCATTTACACAGGCATGGTGGAAAAGGTAAGCCTGTTTTTAATTTAGTTAGAAAAATTAAAGATAAAAAGAAATGTCTTGTATTTGATTTAAACTCCTTTGCCTGGCCCAACTTCTCCAAAGATGATGAGTTGGTGGATTGCACCTTTGTCCTCTCCAAATGGTGCCTGTGGCGATACAAATCCTGGAATAAGCTGAATCGCAGCCAGCACATAGCCACATTCGTCCCGAATATGATGATCGAGGATGAATTTTACCCGCTCAGCAAAAATGAAATAAATGTGTTCAGGAACAAATTAGGAATTCCGGAAAGCGCCTTTGTGCTTGGCAGGATTGGGCAGCCAAACGAAGCTTCCTGGAAAATTGAATATGTGGATATTTTTCGCAATCTCGCCAGTGAGATCAAAGATATTTACATGGTAATGGTAGGGCCGCCAAAGAATATCACTGATGCCATAAGGAGGATTGAGGAGCCGGAGATCAAAGAACGCATCATTATTAAAGAGCGAGTGGATGATGATGCCTACCTGAGGGGGATCTACAACTGCATGGACTTGTTCGTACACATGTCCAGGATCGGGGAAAGTTTCGGGAACGTGAATGCTGAAGCTATGCTGTGCCGGACTCCCGTCATCACCCTAAGCACACCACAGTTTCACAACACCCAGATTGAAGTGGTACAGAACGGCCAGGGCGGAGTGGTGGTGAATAATGTGAAGACCATGCAGGAGATGATCTATAAGCTTTACCACAACAGGGTATTATCAACTAAAGCGGCAGGCAGATCCCGCGAACTGATCATGGAGCGTTATTCCCGCGAAGCGGTGATGAAACGGATGAAAAAGATTATCGGGGTTTTCATGTCCAATGCTGATAATACCTCGCGAGCTGAAGCCCTTGAACGCATGGATATTCCGACTAAAATCTCACGGAAGGCCGTACAGAAAGAGCTGCAGGGTGCCTATGGCAGTGTGGAATTAAGTGTAAAGCTCAAAGCCAAAATTCACCAAAACCCATACCTCTACTACGTTTACAGCCATTTGAAGAATAAGTAGCGAAACATCAGAACGTGAAGGAAGAAAGGATAGAAGAAATGCAAGAGATGAACAGGACCGGTAATTCAATCGAGGTAACGGTCTATGAAATATTTAACAAGCTACGCAGCCACAGGAAGCTGGTCATCAAAGTAGCGCTGATCTTTTTCGTGCTGGGGATTGTGGTGGCGTTCCTGTTGCCAAGAAGCTACCAGGCGAAGGCTGTCTTATTGCCCGAACTCAGCAAGGCAAAGGAAAACCAGGCCAGTGGCTTGCTGAAAAGATTCAGCAGCATGAGCGGTCTCGATCTGGGCGGAGCGGCCAACAGCTACATGGACCCAATGCTCTACCCTGAGATCATCAAAAGCAAACCCTTTCTGCTTTCACTCATGCATGAACCGGTTTATTTTTCCTCGATTGATTCTGTGGTAACTCCCTACCTCTACTACACTGAAATAAAGAAGCCTTCAGCCGGAGAGGTGATACTTGGCTACACCATCGGCCTTCCTTCCAGGATCAAAAAAATATTCACCGGCACTGCCCCTGCTTCCAGGGGTAATTCAGCCAGGTTAAATGGAGACACCGCCATTGTGTTGGATCTTGAACAGGAGGAAGTTCTTGGCATACTCGCTGAAAATATGGAAGTGAGCCTTGACGAGAATACCGGCCTCGCCACCGTCAGGATAGAAATGCCTGACCCTTATGCAGCCACGGTTTTAACGAAAAAATCAGTGGAATACCTGACGCTTTATATTACCGACTACAAGACTGAAAAAGCCATCCAGGACATGGAGTTTGTGGAGAAAAGGTATGCCGAAGCCAAGATCAAATTCGAAGAGGCGCAGGAACGGCTGGCTTCTTTCCGCGACAAAAACCGCCACCTGGCGACTGAAGTTGCCGAAATGCGGGAGCAACGCTATGTAGCCGATCATAACCTGCATTTCGGGGTTTTCCAGAACCTGGCCGAGCGGCTGGAGCAATCCCGGATAGAGGTACAGCATGTGACACCTGTATTCAAAGTGCTGGAACCACCTGTGCTGCCCAACAACAATAGCGGCCCTTCTAGGGCAATGGTGGTGTTGAGTTTCACCCTGGCAGGTTTGGTCATTGCTGTGCTCTACATCTATCTGAAAGCATTTTACCTCAACACCAAAGAAAGCGGGAAATAGATTTTGCACCAGGAATATGCACATACGCTAAAAGAAAGTACTGGAAGGCGCAGATTGCCACTTTTCCTGCTGTTCCTGACTCCGTATGCACTTGTGCTGGCGCTAATGCCCGTTTTGCCGAACGTGCATTATATGCGATACATGTTGCCTGTACTGAGTACAGCGCTCATTTTCCTCGTGCTTTCCGTTAGGAATATCAAGCTTCAGAAGAATGTGATCTACTCTTTCCTGAAACTGTTCCTGTTCCTGATTGCGATTTCGTTTCTCACGTTTCTATGGCATGGAGAAATTTATTTGCGGTTTTTCCAAGAGGCATATTTCATCCTGGCCCCGCTCATTTTTATGTACGGCCTCACCTATCTCCACGATGATAAAGAAACGGGAACGCGTGATCATCTGCACACCGGGGCCATTATCATTTTCTGGGGCGTGGTGCTGGGCTACCTGCTGTTCGGAGGGCAACAGACGGTGTCAACGATTAGCAGTATTGCCAAAGATCCTTCACGCTTGTTGCTGGGCATTATTACCAGCGATATCGGGACGGAAGGAGGCGCTTATACTTTTGCCTTAAGCTTCTTCACCATTTATTTCTTCACCACTAAAAAGAAAAGGTATTTCCTGCTCAGCCTGTTCCTTTCCATTTTGGCTTTTAAGCGCATTGCTCTTGCCGGAATCGGAGTCAGCATTTTAATTTATTGGCTGCTTCAATTAAAGACATTCCATTCTATCCTGAACCAGCGGAATCTGTTCCCTGCCACAATGGTGGGATTGAACCTGGCTGTAATAGCCTTGCAGTTTATGCTCTCACGGGGCATTTTTAATAGTGCCATTCAGGATGTCACCGGCCTGCCGGCTAATATGGTTTTCATGGGCCGGTTAAACGCTTACAATACCGTGTTGGAAACTTTAGAACGTGTTCCGCTTTTGGGAATTGGGCTGGGGAAAACCTCACAGATCTTAGCTGAAGCAGATATTGGCCTTGCCCATATCCATTCAGACCTGCTGAAATACTTCCTGGAATTTGGCCCTGTGCTGTTCTGCGTCTGGATTTTCGCATTCTACCGGTTCAGCATGGTCAATAGTAAGAACCTGGTGCTCATGCTGTTCCTTAACGTATTATTTCTGACAGACAACGTGTCGATTTACTTCGAGATCATGTTCCTGTTCTTCTTCCTGGGTTATTTCAACTATCCTACTAAGGATGCTCCAAAGCAGGAAACAATTAAGCTGACGTATTAATGGACAGGAAGGTGAAGGAAAAGGTACTCATATTACAGCGGATATTCTCGGATTACAGGAAACCTGTTTTCGACCGTTTAGCCAGGCGGTTCGATCTCAAACTGCTGTACTCAAAGAATAAGAGCGGGATCAGGCAGGTGAGTGCAAATTACGCTGAAGAAGTCCCTGCATTTCATTATCTCCCGAAAGAAACCACTGTATTCCAGAATGTACTTGCGGTAATTCTGAAGTTCAGGCCGAAGGTCATTATCCATGAAATTGCACTTGGGGCGGTATCAATGTATTTCAGTTTCATTCTGGCAAAACTGCTGGGCATCAAATTTATCTTCTGGGGCCACGGCTTTGACCGTACAAAAGGTTTCAACCCCAACTCCCCGGGCGATAAACTGCGGCTGTTCCTGATGAGAAAGGCTGATGCGGTGATCCTTTACGGAAACCAGATGCAGGATGTGCTAAAAAAACACTTGCCTGCGGAAAAACTATTTGTTGCCAGGAACACCATTGACACAGATCGTTTCCTGAGAATTAAGGAAGAGCTGGACGAGCGGGGCAGGGAACAGGTGAAAGCAGCAATTGGATTCCGGCACCGGTACAACCTGGTCTTCATTGGAAGGCTGCTTGAGGAAAAGCGACCTGAAATCCTGTTAAACCTGCTTATAAAGCTACGGGAACAGGGAGTTAAAGATGTTGCCGTTCACTTCATCGGTGACGGTCCGGAAAAGGAGGCTATTGAGCAATTGATCATTGAGAAAAAGCTGCGGGGGCAGGTTTTCCTCCATGGCAGTATTCATGATCCCGTTGAGTCAGGAAAGTTTCTTTACGCGGCTGACCTCATGGTAATGCCGGGTTATCTCGGGCTTTCGGTTAATCATGCCTTCTGCTTTAGCTGCCCGGTGGTTTCTTTCCGGCAAGGAGAAAATGGCCCGTTCCACAGCCCGGAAGCGGAAAATATTGTGCAGAACCAAACCGGTTATTTGGCAAAAAACGATGACCTGGATGATATGGCGGCATGGATCGGAAGTTACCTGAAGGATGACCTGCACCGTAGTAGAATGCAACAAAATACCATTAACCTTATGCGCCAGGAATGCGCATTGGAAAACATGGTTAAGCAGATGAGCCGTGGAATAAACTACACCATTCAGGAAAATTTTGAAATGCAGTTTGCAGAAGAAGGGGAATGAAAATATTACAGGTACATAATTTCTATAAATTCTCCGGTGGAGAAGACCAGGCCTGCGAAAACGAAAGAAACCTGTTGGAGAGCAACGGCCATCAGGTAATTCGCTATGAAAAGGATAACTCCGCTATTGATAAAATGAGTGCCGGTCAAAAACTGTCGCTCATGTGGAAGACAACCTGGAATAAAGACACCATTCCGGAAGTTACTGTTTTGCTCAGAAGAGAGAAACCTGATGTCTGCCACGTTCACAACTTCTTTCCGCTTATTTCGCCTTCTGTTTACCAGGCCTGCAAAAATGAAGGAGTGCCGGTGGTGCAGACGCTGCACAATTTCCGTTTGATGTGCGCCAATGGTATCTTTCTGCGTGATGGTCAGGCTTGTGAAAAGTGCCTGCATCATTCTAATTTCAATGCAGTTCGTTACAAGTGCTACCGGGATTCTGCCGTACAGTCACTGGCGGTTGAGCACATGATAACAACCCATCAGAAAAGGAACACCTGGAACAAACTGGTAGATGCATTTATTTGCCTGAGCGAATTTTCCAAGCAAAAATTTGTGCAGGCGGGACTTGCAGCAGAAAAGATCAGGCTAAAACCAAACTTCCTGTTTTCAGATCCTGACCCCGATTACTCCGGTGACGGATCAGCAATTTTCGTGGGCAGGTTCGAGGAGGCTAAAGGAGCGCAGATAATTCTTCAGGCGGCAAGAAAACTTCCTGATTTGGAATTCAATATTGTCGGAGAAGTAATAATTGATGTAAAGAAAGCCGATTATCCAAACATTAGATTTCTCGGTAAACTGCCTCATCAGCAGGTGATAGAGCGCATCAGGGAAAGCAGTTTTATGGTGTTCCCATCCTTGTGCTACGAGCAACTTCCACTTACCATCATTGAAGCTTTTGCATGCGGAAAACCTGTGATTGCCAGCCACCTGGGAAATATGAAAAACATGGTTGAAGATAAGCTGAACGGACTTTTCTTCGAAACAGGGAACCCCGATGATTTAGTGGCTAAGGTAAGCGAACTGGTGAACCATCCTGGCAGAATGAATGAACTGGGCAAGCAGGCAAGACAAACTTTTGAAAAAAGATATACGGCTGACACTAATTATGAAATACTAATAAAGATCTATAAAAAGGTGATAGGAGAAACGGCAAAAGTCAATATGCTTTAAATGATATTTCCTAAAAAACATATCATTAGCCTTGGGGTGAGCATTATTGGCTTTAATGAATTGCTGAATGAAGTAATTCAAATGGGCAAAAACCACCAGAAAGGTTATGCCTGCTTTGCGAACAGCCATATGACAATTGAAGCGCATGAGGATAAAGGATTTCAGCAAATTGTGAATAGTTCAGTTTATACATTGGCCGATGGTGTACCGCTGCAAAAAGCTGTAAAGCTGATGCACGGAATCAACCAGGAGCGTATTGCCGGCATGGACTTTATGCCCGCGATCCTGAAAAAGGCAGAAGCCGAAAAAGTTACTGTCTACTTGTATGGTTCTACTCCGGAAATTTTGCAGGCAATCCAGAAACGCATCAGTACTGAATTACCCTGCCTGATTGTGGGAGGAGTATTTTCCCCGCCATTCCGGCAGTTATCGGAGACCGAGATCCGGCAGGACATCGATCGCATTAATTCGTCCGGGGCCGGAATTGTTTTGGTTGCATTGGGCTGCCCAAAGCAGGAAAAATGGATGGCGGAAAACAGCAGTAAGATCAATGCAATCCTGCTGGGGGTAGGTGCAGCATTTCCCATTTTTGCTCAAACCCAGCGCATGGCTCCGGCTTGGATGCGTAAGAATGGATTGGAATGGTTTTACAGATTCATGCAAGAACCCAGGAGACTTTTTAAGAGATACCTTTCAACCAATTTCTATTTTTCGATATTGATAATCAGGCAATGGGTAAGGATAAAATATCTTGGATAAAGAAAAATTATTGGGTATAGATGCTTAGGCGATTTCGGTATTAAATGGTAACAGCGGATGTTCTTATTTTAGTTCCATAAGATCGAAAAAAGAATTGTTAACGCATATTTTTGTCGCTTGTCTCCATTTTTATTTCATGGGTCTGTAAGATTTTGTGCAATAGTTCGTTTGAAAAGAGTTGTTCTATAGATACAAAGCCGGATATTTGTAGCCGGGTTCTAAACACATCAGGATGCTATTTACTGGATGAAGGTAATTTATAATCATAATGCAACGGAAGAGCAGCTTTTCAGATCTATGGAATGTCGGTAAACCTACGTCCGTATTGTCATAGGAGGGTGTAATTTAAACTCTGTCTTTTGAGAAGTGAATAATTTTTTTACACTAC
>JBBDIG010000005.1 GCA_040880525.1 Bacteroidia bacterium | reverse complement strand
GAAATTGACGCTTCCCTTGAACGCATTAAATCAATTCATCCAAAAACCTGGAAGAAGATAGAAAACTGGGGCAGGGAAACTTCAAAAGTTTCGCACTACCAGATCGATATGGCAAACACTTTAGGAAATCGTATTAGATCAAACAGAGTCATTTCGGATATTGAAAGAAAGCAGGGAGAAGAAATTCTAAATGTCGTGGCGAATGAAAACCCGGAACTATTCTTTGACATGGAAGAATTTTTTGATGAAGATGAAAACAAAAAACAGGAAGCAGAAGAAATTACGATTGACCTTGTTAAGAAAGTAGTTCAATGGGATAAACGTAATAAACGACTTAAGCCCTATGAATATCGTTTCATGTCAGACCTTGCTGACGGTAAAAAAGGTATGACCAGTAGAAATTTATATATAGCCGGGCTAAACTTAAAAAAAGTACAAAAATATGGATTTAAAGATTAGGCCAACGCAGCAGTAACACACAATGGCTGGCCGCTCAAAGCCTCCCGCAAACCAAAGCCAGCCAAAGAGTGTGCCTGCCCATCCTGGAAAGAGAAATTTTCAAAAATGCCCCACGCGCGACTAAAAAGAAAGACGATGACTCTAAATCAGATGGACAATTAAGAATATTTTAATCGGTTGTCAATGTTGAAAAAAACAAAAAGAATGAAAAGCACGATGCCCCAACAAAGGCTAAGAAAACCCGAAAAATCAGACGGAACTACCTTATATAATGGCTAACTTTGCAAACAAAAACGTAGACAATTGAATACAATACATAAAATAGTAAATGGTGACAGCCGACAGATGAATCTCATTGAAGACAACTCGGTTAATTTAGTAATTACTTCACCACCATATTGGCAATTGAAGGACTACGGAACAGAGAATCAAATAGGGTATCATGAGGACTATGAAACCTATATCAACAACTTAAATCTTGTTTGGAAAGAGTGTTATCGGGTTCTTGATAATGGATGCAGGTTGTGTGTAAATATCGGAGACCAATTTGCCAGGGCCGTTTACTATGGTCGATATAAAGTAATCCCCATCAGGACTGAAATAATC
Source organism: Bacteroidia bacterium (assembly GCA_040880525.1). NCBI lineage: Bacteria > Pseudomonadati > Bacteroidota > Bacteroidia > Bacteroidia bacterium. The sequence goes on along the minus strand of JBBDIG010000005.1, from coordinate 48,984 downwards.
AAATTCTGTGAAAGCATCGGATTTGACTATATGGGAGCCATTATTTGGCAAAAACAGACTACTACAAACACGACTGGAGGCGCTTCATTGATGGGTAGTTTTCCAACACCAAGAAATGGTATTCTTTCAATTGATTACGAGTTTATTCTAATTTTTAAAAAACTTGGAAAACCGACAGCTAAAGTAACTAAGGAAATAAAAGAACAATCAAAAATGACCACGGAGGAATGGAAAGAATATTTTGCGGGTCATTGGAATTTTGGGGGAGCAAGACAGGACAGTCATATAGCTATATTCCCTGAAGAACTACCCAAACGACTTATAAAAATGTTTGCTTTCAAAGGGGAAACCGTTTTAGATCCATTTATGGGAAGTGGAACAACCTCATTGGCTGCAAGAAATTTGGAACGGAACTCTATTGGCTATGAAGTAAATCCCGAATTCATTGAAATAGCAAAGGACAAATTGAATATTAACAAGGCCGATAATATTTCGGATACATCTTATGAATTCCTAAACGATTCCATTGATTTAGATATCGAAAATGAGTTTCAAAATTTGCCTTATCGTTTTGTGGATTTTCAAAAATTTGATAAAAAGGTTGATCCTAAAAAGTTGCAATTTGGCTCAAAAATCGACAAGAATGGGAGTAAAAGGGAAGAATATTATTCTGTAAAAGAAATTATTAGCCCTGAGCTTGTAAAGCTAAACAATGACCTCGTTGTAAGACTAATTGGCGTTAAAGAGAAGGATATTTCGAATGGTTCAGCAAAACAATTTCTTTACGATAAAACGAAGGGGCAAAAGGTTTTTATGAAGTTCGATAATCAGAAGTATGATGATGAAAATAATCTATTGTGCTATCTGTATTTGAAGAACAAAACCTTTTTGAATGCCCATCTTATTAAAGAAGGTTTTGCTGAACCTGACCAATTACAAGAATTCAAATACAAAGAAAAGTTCATTAATCTTTCAAAACAATCAGATGCCGAATAGTTTTAGTCAACAAGATAGACAAAGACTTCTAACTGCTTTAAGGCAAGGTAGGGCAACAGCCATCGGAGCAAGAAGATTAACGCAAGCATTAGGCTATCCTACAGGTGGCAACCCAGTAAGATTAAGAGCTTTGATAAAGGAATGTAATTCTTAATAGGTATGTAAAAACTTTTATTTCAGCTTTTACTGCTTAATTTTGATATTGATCATTTATCAAGTTAAGCGAATCAGAACGCGCGAGACAGGCGTAGCAGCAATGGTGAAATACCCTTGCAAGAACCGATTATCTTTAATTTATAAACACGAAAAAATGAAAAAATTAATTCAGGCACTCTTCGTCAGCTTACTGGTTTGCGCTTCAAGTAATGTATATGGTCAAAATACAAATATCAGCGATTCATTTGACTCCACGCAAACATATAAAATAGAACTGAATGACGGCTCGGCATTTTTCGGTAATATTCTACTAAAAGATTCGATTAATATGGTAATGAGAACCTCATCCATACCTAAGCTTGAAATCCCGATTTTAAAAATAAAAAGAATAGATGAAATTGATGAATCAAATCTAAAAAACGGGAGTTACTGGTTCCCCAATCCAAATGCAACAAGATATTTATTCTCACCATCAGCTTTTAATTTAAAAAAAGGGGAAGCGTATTATCAGAATACATACCTTTCTATAAACTCTTTCAATGTGGGGATTACAGATAATATATCCATAGGTGGAGGGTTGGAGTTTATTTCTACATTCGGCTCGCTTGCAGCCGGTAGTTTTGAACCCATATTTTTTATCACACCTAAGATTGGTGTTGAAGTTACGGAAAGCTTTCATGCCGGTGGTGGGCTTTTATATGCCAGTCTTCCACTTTTTGGTTCTTTTAGGAGAAGGGGATTTGGGATTGGTTACGGAGTTGGAACATACGGTTCTACAGACCACAATATAACTGGCGGATTAGGCTGGGGATTTTTTGAGGAGGAATTTTCAGAAAGGCCAATTATTACTTTTTCAGGAATGACGCGAATAGCTAAAAAAACAGCATTAGTAACTGAGAATTGGTTCGTTCCGATTGATAGTTACTACGGTGTTTTCTCATACGGAATAAGATTCTTTAGCGAAACGATGGCTGTTGACCTGGCTTTCATCAATAATGCCGACCTTGCTGAAGTTTTAATTGTAGGCATGCCATATATCAGCTTTGTTGTGAAATTATAACTGAATCCGGTTCAGGATACACGACACAGCCGTGCAAGCAACAATCACTCTTGCGTGCCCATATTTTATCCTATATTTGCATGAATGACAATTGACGACAATGAAATTTTTAATACGACACCTTTTAGTCATTTTTTTGACCTTTTGCTTTGGGACAACATTTTCTCAAACAACAGACAGTTTAAGTATTTTTCCCAACCCTTTTAAAAATTCCACTACCATTCATTTTGATATTGTTCAACCTGACACAATTTCTTTACGTGTATTTAATCGTTTTGGAGAAACAGTAAGAACCTTTTTTCAGGCGACAATTTTACCAGGCGGCTCGTACAACGTAAATTTACTTGGAGACAGCTTAGATGACGGTGCTTATTTCGTTCGGCTTGACATCGGCTCAAACCAAAGTATAGTTAAATATGCCATCAAATGTGGCTCTGTTACAGGTATTTCAGATAACAAACCAGATGACAAAGTTCTTATATTTCCTAACCCGACAATTGACCGCATATCAATTCCTTTAGCCGGTAACAAGATAATTATTGTAACAGACCTGAATGGAAAAATAGTAAAATCCCTCACGACTGACAAGCAAGTAATTTCTCTTTCCGACATATCGGCAGGACAATACATTATAACTATATTGACAGACCAAAACGAAATAATTACGACACAAATAATACTGAAGAATGAATAAAATACTGGGTATATAAGCGAGATCAGGACACGCGCCACAGGCGCGCGCCAGCATACATTATTCGATTGATAAACATGTAAAAATTTTCACGATGAGCTATATAATATTTTTAAACATATTTTTGACCTTTTGTTGCCTATTGCCATTTGGACAAAAATGCAGTGCCCAATCGCTGACCGTTAACTTTCATGAAATTCAGGTATTCACTGGACCGACAAAAAATGGAACTCATATATTGAAAATGGACATTAATGGTTTGACTTTAAGAAAAACAGACTTATCGGGAAATTCTAACCATACATCCAAACTCGTTAATTTTAGAGAATTAGAAGGTTCAGATTTAAAAGACTATAGGAAAAACTTTAGTGACTTATTAGAATTTTTAAATGAATTTAATTACAAGTCCTTCGAACCGCTGAATAAAGAAAGTGAAATTCAAATAATTGAAGATGATACCTTAACAAAAGAGCGTCTTATTTCTTCACATGATTTAGGAACCAGAATACTGATTATTGATAATAACTTTGAATCATATTTTATTAGATACTATCTCTGTGAAGAACAACTTGACACATTAATTAAAAAGATAAATAAAGTGATTCCAAAAAAATTAAGACCTGATTATGAGTTTAGAAAAAGGTGTGACTAATAAAACGTTTGCCATTAACACTTAAGAAGATTTGGGGCGAAAAAAAGATCCTCAAGGTTCGTTTCTCGAGGCTACGTTTCTGACAGTTGGGCAGGAAAAGGCTTCGAAAAGCACCACGTTTCTTATCTGCAAACCGTGCCTTCAACGCCACCCAATCGACACTACATGCATTATTACCAATAACAGCTGCTCTGAATTCCGTCCCTCAAAAACCAAAAAATGCACTGCAGGTCAAGTGCTTGCAGTGCATTTTTGATGAATCTGGTGACCTCAAAGGGACTCGAACCCCCAACCTTCAGAACCGGAATCTGACGCTCTATCCAATTGAGCTATGAGGCCAATTGTGGGGCAAAGATAAGGACTATAATAAACCGGAAGGAACCGTTTTATCAGCTCCTTCCGGATTTTAAAATAACATGCACCCTTGTAAGCCGGGTTCTGTATTCCCAAAGGAATTTCTATCATTTATCTGAGCGGCCAACCCTCCCCGCTTTCTACCCTTTCAGGCAGAAGTTGAGTGGGCACTCTTCTCTCCAAAAAGTGTAAGCAGCAGGAGAAGCGAGGTATATTCGGCCTTGCAACCCGCAAGGTTTACCCGCCCGGATTATTACCAACCCGGGCCGTGAGCTCTTACCTCACGTTTTCACCCTTACCCTTTCAGGCGGTTATTTTCTGCGGCACTGTCTGTTTCCTGTGCATCTCTGCACCGGAACCCGCTGTTATCCAGCGGTGCGGCACCCTGTGTTGCCCGGACTTTCCTTCCCGTACATTAAAACGGAACGATAGAACCAGGTGCATGTCAAGCTTTAAAAGAACGATATGGCAATCATGCAAACCCAGTGCAAAAGGGTTTCTTCTCCCAATTGGGGTCTCAGAATAAACCCGATAACTTAAATCCAATTGTCCCCCCCGCAGCAACTTGCCTTTTGCCAACGCCAACAGCCAACGGCCAACAGCCAACTGCCAATTAATTAAAACTAAACCCATGCAAAACGATGCCGGCCGTAACCGGGTATAGCTCCGGGCCCCGTCCTTCCTCGAAAAGCGGGGACATATCGTAATTGGCGTATAGCGTAAACTTGCTCAGGCCCAAGCGGGCAGTAACTCCGTAGCGGATCTGCTGCACATTAAAATTATCCACCAGTTTTGTTTTATGATTGTCCTCGTTTACGCTTTTGGAATAAATGCGGAATGTATAACCGCCATAACCGCCAACAATTAACCGAAAGCTTTTTCCCCGTTCTTCTGCATTGTTTTCAAACTGCAACATGAGTGGCACCAGGAAGCTTTGCGTAGTAAGCTTGCTCTTTTTAAGCGGAACTTCTGAGCCCATAAAAGCAAACCGGCTGGAATCAGGAATTAAAACAATGTCATCCTGGAACGAGTAATTGCGGTAATCAACCGAGAGTCCATAGCGAAGCCACAGTTTATCGGTTCCGAGCCGCATGGCCTGCTGAAAAAGGTGCAGGCCCACATGCACGGAACGTGAATAATTCAGGTCCAAACCCGCAGCACCGCCACTATCCGGCATGTTAAAGGAATTCTCATGAAGATAAGGATTTATTCCGAGGTCCAGCAGCAACCATTCTGTCTGAAAATTCTTCAGCTCTTCCTTTTTCTGCTTATCCCCTTTTCCAGATTCATTTCCAAAATTTAATTGCATTCCCTGGTCGGATATTGACACACTCACCCTGTCATTTTTGCGAGTGGTATCGGGTGCCGGTTTCATTTTCAGATCTTTCATCAAATCTGCCAGGCTGTCAAGCTGTTCATCCAGCGTTGTCCTGATTCCCTGCATTTCTGCACGCACCGAGTTGAGGCGCGCTTCCAGCGCCTCTCGCTGCTCCTCAGTCATTTCACTGCCGGTCTTCGTTTCCTGGCTCATCGCGTTCTGCGAAATGCACAGCACAGCCATCATCAGTATAAATCTGATCGTTTTCATAATTTTTAATTAATATTTAAAATTGTTTTAATTATTTCAACCCTGGGAAATTTGCTGAGAAAACGAACTGCTCACTTTCCAGCTTAAACTTATAGCGCTTCTTGCCCTCAACTTCGTGTTTTTCCACAGTTACCTGGTCGTTATACCCGGTAATTCTTTTAAGTAAATTGCCCCCCATTGCCAACAATCCCTTCTGCTGTGTACTAATTTCTGAAGTAAATATTTTTTCCTTCACTTCTCCTATCCCAGAAGGGTCTGTCTTTGCTATGGCCGTATTCTCCGATTGTCGAGGCTTTTCAAGGATCCTTTTGGGTTCCGTTCGCTCCACCCTGATTTCAGTGGCAGCAATCTTCAATGCTTCCGGTTCTACCGGCATTTTAATTAATATTCCGGTCTTTGGCTGAGATTTTACCGAAGCCTCTTGTGTTGCATCTGCACCCGAAAGTGTTGTTTTAATCAAATCATTATTATTCACTTTACTTTGAATTTTAATGTCTGATTTTACAACGTTTATTTTAGTACCATCTTTTTTATCCTCAAATTCTTCTTTTCCCGCTGCAGCAATTAATTCTTCAGAATGTGAATGAGCTTGTCCATTAAGAATTGAGTTTTCTTTTTCATTTAAGTCTTTCTCAATTTCACTGTTTTGTGAAAACACAACAGAATTTTGTGGCTCGTCCGATGGCCGCATAAGCACGAGTACAAGCGCTATGGCGAAAACCATCATTGCAGCGGCTGCTATAGCGCCTGCCATTTTCCAACCCGTTGAGAGCTTGATCACACGCCCCCGCTCCTCGCGCATAAGCGATGTTTTGTTCCGGTATACCGGTGGCTCCTCTTTCGTATCCAGAAAAGTCTTTTGCAGCAACACCAGCTCGTCTTTGAGTTCAGGATTTTGCTCCAGGAATTCCCGGACCTCTTCCTCCTGCGCTGGCACAAGCTCTCCTTCGAGATATGCTACAAGATATTCTTCGTAATTACTATAATTGATTTTCATTAATGCCCTCCATTTTGAAAAAAAAATCTTTGAGGTATTTTCTTGCTCTGAAAATGTAGACTTTTACCTGACTTGAGTTCAGGCCCGTAATGGTGCCGATCTCATCATAACTGTAACCTTCATAATCGCGCAGCATCACTACTGATCGCTGTGCTTCAGGCAACAGGGCCAAACCTTTTTCAAGCAATTGCATGCGGCCGGTATATCCTTCATCTTCATAGCCATACGTTTCGCAGTGTACTTCTTCCAATGCTACTTCGCGCTTTGTTTTTCGTATCTGGTCAATCATATTATGATAAGCTACTTTAAAAAGATAGGCTTTGGCGGTTTCAAAAGCTACCTCATCGCGTTTCCTCCACAGGATCTCAAAGCTATTCTGCATCACATCCTCAGCCGTCAGTTCGTCTTTCAGGTTTTTTTTGATAAACCTGTAAACTCTGTCAGAGTAAAGGGTCACACATTTATTGTATTCCTGTGGTGTCATCGTCCTGGAACCTTTTACGGCTGGCTGTTCTAAAAGTTACACAAGAACAAAATATTTTTTTCAGACGGGTAAAAAGAGGATTATTTGTCGCGGACAAAATCTTCCAGATATTGGAAATCTTTAGTGAGATGGCCATCCTGTGCTATCGTAGCGCGTTCAAAGAGTTTGTCACCAGGATTTACGTGGAACCGTGGCAGCACTTGGGTTGACAGCGCTTCGCCAAACTCGCGGGAAGCATCTTTCGGGAGCTCGTTCGGCAGGTTTACAACAGACATTATATCAATCGTATGCGGCTGATAAGGTGCTTCATTCGCATCTTCAAATGGATTGTATCCGCAGACGGGATCTGCGGTGGTAGTAAACTTTAGGGTAATCGGTACGGAACCCTGAATATCAGACGTAATGTCCGCAATGGTCCTGATCCTGAAACTGCTTTTTTTGGCGTCTTCCTTCGTGAAAAGTGGCGGGGCGGCAGGATTCCAATAAATGCCATTGATCAGCACATCTGCCACCTCAGCATAGGGCTGAAAAAGGCTTTTGTATTCATCAGGCTTTTGATGGAAATCATCGCGGTCATAACCAAAATTGTATTTGTGCCGGAACAGATCCTGGGAAAAAAGCTGCGTATATACCGGACCTTCAAAAGTTTTATTAAGAAAATCTTCGGGGGTTACTGAAGTAACGCCTATTTCATCAAGCAATTCGCAAACTCCGCCTGCAACCCTGCCGCTGCCGGTCAACACTATTTTCATGGCCGGCAACTCAATGGATTTGTATTCCCGTAACATCTCTTTGAGGCCGTCACATTGTGCCGCAGGTTTTATTTTATAGGCTCCTGTGCGTTTTCCGTACATCAGCATAGCATAGTGGCCACCCACCAAACCGGCAAATCGTCCGAATCCTATAAGCCGGTTTTCGCTGCTGTCCATCAGCACTTCGTAGTCAATAAGGCAAATTTTCTTTTCGAGAATCGCGCGCAGCATATCGCGGTTGTATTCCTGCTCCTTCATCGTATGGCTGAAGAACATGTAGGTTTTCTGCTCCAGCATCTCTTCCACCGGCACTTCCTTCACGCCCATCAACAAGGAACATTTGCTGAGATCAGTGGATACTGTTACGCCCTTTGCCTCATATTCTTCATTGGTAAAGCATCTGAATTCTGATGGCTCCACGATGATGGTAAGCTTGGGGAAATGTGCCATGAGTTCGGCAGCCTGAATAGGTGTAAGAGGTGTCCGTTTGTCCGGTTCCTCTTTTTTTTCAGCTATTACTCCAAAAACACTTGTAGGCATACATTAGAAAAATTAGGCGGGCAAAGGTAGCAAAATCGGTAACAGGCCATTTCCGGTATATAGGAAGTTTGCCCTTTTGGCAGCTTTCAATCCACAACAACTATGGATTGTTTTTTGTACCCTTGCAACGCCTAAAACAACGTGTTTTATCAATGTTCTTTTAATATTTGGGGCCGACCGGATTTGACGGCATAAGAGGTGTTGCGTAAGCATGCCGGACTTTGTGAGTTTGTCCGAAACAAAATTCTCAACTTGCTTTAAACGGCAACAATTATTCTTACGCTTACGCTGCGTAACCTAGGCGTTACACAGTAAGCAGTTCCCGGAGCGTTATGCTTGTAAGGCGCTCCTCGGAACTTCGAAACATTACAGGATAAGCTTTGAGGTTGCCTTGCCTCAGGGTCGAAAATTCAATCAGGGCTTTGGTAGCGTTACGGTAAGCAATAGACCAGGCGCTGCCGAGAACCAATAATTTGCTAAGCATGAAGAAAGCGCATGACTTTTTTTGACCGGACGAGGGTTCGAATCCCTCCGGCTCCACTTTTATTTTTTCAAAATTTAAGACCAATATTTATTAAGACAAAACCAGCCCCCAGGCTGGTTTTTATGTTTAAAGCCAATTTGTCCCACGGAGGTTAAGAGTTTATTTTTTAATTAAATTAAAAAGTGGAATATATATCTCAATTTTTACTCAATGCCAGGCTCAACAGGCGTAGGGTTTAAAACCCCACGCTATTGAGCTACAAAGTAAAGCCGATAGTAACTTTGAGCACCTTTCCATTAAAATACCAGTACACATTAAAAAAGCCCCACCTGAAAACAGGTGGGGCTTTAATTGAAAAAAGGATACTCAAGAACTAAATCATTTTATCATCAATTTGCTCACGTTTACCGCTGTATTGCTATTAGTGGTTTTCATCACTTCCACCAGATACAGTCCCGCAGGCATTTCATCCAAATTCAGTTTCCAGAGATTCTTTTGCCCTGCTGCCGCCTGCTCATTGGTGCGCATCACTTCCTGGCCCAGGTGGTTCATTACGCGGATGGTGACATCACCGCTTTCCTTGCTGTTGTGAAGAATATTCACCAGTCCGTTGGCAGGATTCGGGAATATCTCCAATGCCAGAGGAAGCGAAACATTGGCCTTATCGAAAATTCCGGTAACCGTAGTTGTTCCTACCTCAATTTCAAGGTCTTCCACTTCAGGATTATCATTGGTCAGGTCTACGACAAGGGGAACGGTAGTTTTGCCAATTACCTCAGAATAGACCTGGAACTGGCCGAGCGGAATATCATCGAAAGCGAATTTGCCGTCAGCACCAGAATATGTATACGCTACCGGAGAATCGTCCATATTCAGCAGCATTACCTGCACACCTTCCAGTGGATCGCCAGGGCCACCTTTTTTGTTGGCACCCTGTGAAATCAAACCACCTACAAAGCCGGGGCCTCCGGGGTTGGTGCCGCTCAACAACCGGAAAGAGTGGTTGTAAATTGTTTGGCTCGCCACTACGTTAATTTCAATTGCATTATTCCAGAACAACACACTGTCATAATAAGTAGGCAGGAAATCGGTGTAATCAGGATCTGCGCTTGTAAGGGCAGCTTTCACGAGGTAGCGGTTGCCGGGTGTTACCTCAAATGCATACATTGAATCGCCATTCATGCTGTCAACAAACGTGAGCGTACCGGCAGAGCTGTCATGCTCTATCAGGTAAGCGGTGAGGCTTGAGGCAATATTGTTTCCCTGCAGTCCTTTATAGATCATTCCCTGGATAAAGTACTGGGGTGGTGGCAGGTTGATCCACTTGGCGATCGTATCAGCACAATGGGAGCTGCTTACGATAAGAGTGACATAAGCCATCGTATCAGGCGCAATGGAATAGTAGTGCTGTGGCGAATGCTGTGTAGAGGTATGTCCGTCTCCAAAATTCCAGTGCATATTCCCGTTGGTCGGGGTGCTTAGGTTGGTAAATTTGATATAATTGGCGCCTGCCGGAGCATAAGAAAAGTCAGCATTGCATGTTGGCAAAGAGACCGTTACAGAATCGCAGAATTGGCTCCAGCAATTGGTTGACGAATTCCAGATGATAAGGCACACTTCGTAGGTGCCATTAGCCGAATAAGTATGGGTGGGATTGACCTGAGCGGAAGTATCTCCATCACCAAAGTCCCATGTATGGATTACGTGGCCGCTATAGACGGAGGTATCATAAAACTTTACCTGCGCACCATTGACTGAATAATGAAAATCAGCCTGGCAGGAGGAAGCCTGAATCTGTATTTGTTTAACAATAGTATCTGCACAACCGCTTCGATGTGCCAACAGTATTACATCGAAAGTGCCGGATGTATTGTAGTTGTGAACAGGATGTTCTGCTGTCGAATTAGACGAACCATCACCAAAAATCCATTCATAGCTGAGGCTGCCTGTGGTAGTTACCGAACTGTTGTAAAAATTAACCTGACTTCCATTAATGCTATAGCTGAAATCTGCATAGCAATTTTTGCTTCCTACCCAAATGGTGTCCCAGTAAGAATCGAAACAACCATTGAGGCTATCAATTAATTGAAGGTTAACTCCGTATTGTCCGGGTTGGGAATAATGGTTGGATGGATTCTCGAGGTTAGATGAGTTGCCATTACCAAAACTCCAGAACCAGTAAACCTGTGATCCTGAGTAAGTGGAGGTGTTGGTAAAATCTACGGTCGAATCGTTCAGCACATTGAAGGTGAACGAGGCATTGCATTGTGCGGCAGCAGGGGCATAGGAAGTCATCATTCCTGCCAGTATTATTAATGGCAAACACCATTTGGCCTTTGCCGCTGTCAAATTGAAAATTTTTGTTAAGTGCATCATAATTAGTTATTTTTTAAATTTCTATTACAAAGAAACTGTTAGAACAGGCGACAACCAACACTCAATGACTATAATCTTTCCTGTTCAAATTTTAATATAAATCCTTTTTTCTAAGTATTCATCAACAAATAGTACAGATAATCTTACGAGCTCAGTCTGGATGATTTAATCCTCCTTTCGCAGGAGTGAGCTGTCAAGGATGTCTGGTTGCGGCTCAGCTTCATCAGGTTCCTGCGGCTGCAGCAGCTTTTTGTTTCCCACAAGGAGAAGGCTGAACAATCCCAGAAGGAAGAAACCTCCGAGGGTAAAAACGGAATTCCTCATGCTGCCTGTAATATCTTCAATAAGGCCGTATGAAGCCGTGCCCACCACGATGGCGATTTTCTCCGATATTTCATAAAAGCTGAAGTAGGATGCATTGTCCCGCGAAGGCGGCAGCAGTTTGCTATAGGTTGAACGTGAGAGGCTTTGGATTCCGCCCATCACCATCCCCACGACAAATGCCAGACCGTAGAAATGATATTCAGTGTAGGTGAAATAGGCTCCGATGCACACGCCAATCCAGATAATGATGGCAACGGTCAGGGCATTGATATTCCCAAACTTCTCTGAAGCGCGCGAGAAAAGAAAAGCCCCAAGGATCGCCACAATTTGAATTATTAAAATGGTAATAATGAGGCTCTCGGTTTCGAGTTTCAATTCTTTGGATCCGAAAAGGGTGGCCATATACATGACGGTTTGCACGCCCATGCTGTAGAAAAAAAAAGAGGTGAGAAACAGCGAAAGCCTCGGCAGCCTGTGCAGCGAATACACTACTCTTCTGAGTTCGTCCAATCCTTTTCTGACGATTCTTTTGGTAGAAGGTCCGGCAGGTACTGAATCGGGAAGATTCGCAAACGTGATCTGTGCAAATCCCGCCCACCAAAAGCCTACAAGTAAAAAGGAAAATCGCGAAGCAAAACCTTTGGTCACGCCATAAAAATCCGGAAAAAGGATCATGCTCAAATTAAATAATAGCAGCACTACGCTCCCTATATAACCCATCATGTAGCCGCGGGCACTAAGCCGGTCGAACCTGTCAGGCGTGGCAATTTCAGGCAAATAGGCATTGTAGAAAACAAGGCTGCCCGTGAAGCCGATGGTAGCTGTAGCAAAACAGGCCAGCCCGAAAAACAGATTTTCGCCCGTGAAGAAGAACAACGCTGAACAACCTGTTGCCCCCAGGTAAACGAAGAATTTCATGAAACGCTTCTTATGCCCGCCATAATCGGCAATGCCTGACAGGAACGGCAGCAGGCAACCTATAAACAGAAAAGAAACTGAGAGCGTATAGGAGTAGATAACCGTATTTTTGAAGCTGAATCCAAACAACCACACGATGTCTGTGCTGTCCGTTTTGGTTACTTCATCATAAAAAATGGGAAAGATCGTTGAGGTAATTACCAATGGATAAACGGAATTGGCCCAGTCATAAAAGGCCCAGGCATTCATCGTTCTTGGCTGATTCTTCTTCGCGTGTTCTGCCATCTCTGAAAAAGTCTAAAATTAATTTGTGCAAGTAAGGCAATTTTGAAATTGCACCGCACATCAGGCCCTCCGGAATTGTTAGTTTGGTGTTGGACCGTTTATTGAATATTTAAGCATCAAAACAGGAAAAATATGATTCAAGCACTTATATTACAATTAGTTATATGGATTTTTCTTCCCCTTCATCTCCTGGTGGCTCAGCCACCGGATGACGCTGCTGCCCCCGCTCCACCTAAAGCAGAGAACTTCTCTTTCACCTTTGGAGAGAAGTTGGTCTATAAAGTAAAATATAGCCTGTATCTGAATATCCATGTCGGAGAAATAACCTTTGAGGTAAAGGATAAACCCAAGACAATCAATGGAAAGCGATGCTATCATATTTCCACCATCGGCCGCACTTATGGCTTTTACGATCCTTTTTATAAAGTGCGCGACCGCTATGACAGTTACGTACATACCGAGACACTGCTCCCTCTTGTATTTCTCAGGTTTGTAAATGAAGGCGGCTATAAGTTCAATGAATCCGTGGTCTTTAACCATGAAAAACTTTTAGCCAAAAGTGAAAAAAGAGTTCAGTCCATACCTAAGCAGACGTACGACATTATTTCCGCGATTTATTCAGCACGCAATATTGACTACGAAAATGCCAGCGTAGGAGACAGCTTCATGATCAATGCTTTTTTGGATGATACTACCTATATGGTAGGGGTAAAATATTATGGTACTGAAGAAATAAAAACCTCAGCCGGCAAATTCAGATGCCTGAAACTTCGGCCCATTCTTATCGTTGGCCGCATCTTTAAGAGTGAAGAAGATATGGCGCTATATGTAACGGACGACAAAAACCGGATTCCCGTGAGGATCGAGTCAGGCATTAGTGTTGGAGCAATAGTAGCAGACCTCAGCACCTACGAAGGGCTGCGAAACCCAATGACCTCCAAACTGAAATAATAGCCGCAAACCTTTTTGCAACATTTCCTGCACTCATTGTTATTACGATAAGCAGGTCTGATACTCGCTTGCTCGTGAGCTTCCGCCATTCTATTGATGAAAACATTCCTTTTATTTTTCTTTCTCCTGCCTTTGATGGCAATTAGCCAAACGTCCGATTACCGGGCATTTAAGCCGGGTGAGGTCTTGGAATACCGGATCCACTACGGGCTGATCAATGCCGGCTATGCTCGCTTCGAAGTGGGGGAAGAGCTGAAAAATATAAATGGAAAACCACACTACCAGATTGGAGCTATTGGCAGAACCACTGGAGGATGGGACCTCGTTTATAAAGTGCGCGACTATTACAACACATATCTGGATACTAAAACTTTGCTTCCCTCCTTTTTTATCAGGAACGTTACGGAGGGTGACTATAAAAAAAAGGAATCCTATATATTTATGCGCAACTCGAATATGTTGCGAAGTGGGGACAAGGAATTTGCAGTTCCTCCTAAGATACATGATATTCTTAGCGCCCTTTATTACGCCCGCTGTATTGATCTTTCCAAACTAAAGGCAGGCGATTCACTTAATATGTTCACTTTCCTGGATGACGAATTATTTCCGGTTGGAGCCACCTATACCGGAACCACCACGATTAAAACAAAGCTTGGAAAATTCAAAGTGTACATAATTAAACCTAAATTAATAGAAGGAAGAATATTTAAAGATCAGCGCGATATGACCCTCTATGTTTCGGCTGACAAAAATCAACTTCCCATCCGCATTGAGTCAGCCATTTTCGTTGGTTATATCCAGGCAGATCTTTCTGAATTCCAAAACTTAAAGTATCCACTTACAAGCCGGGTTTCTCAATGAGGGATTGAATGAATCCGGCCATTCTATATTCCCCAATTTATTTATGAATATATGGCCAGGGCTGAAAAAAATCAAAATATTGAAATGGTTAAAGCCATTCTATCGTTGGGTTAACTTCTTGCCCCACGAATTAATTCGTGGGCTATATTTATGGATAATGACATACAACAAAATAACGATCGAGCCTTATAAAAATCGAACCCATAGCTCACGGTTTTAACCGTGGGAAAAGCGATTAAACATACACCCCAAACCATTTCAATGGTTTTAAAACTATAACTATTCATCCTCATTTAATAAAGGCAATTGGGTAGGTTCTGCGGCAAACGGAGAAGAAACCGATTCCACGCTGTAGCCTGCATTTCGTAATTGCTGCAATACGCCCTCTTTCCCGGGCAAGTGCAGCGCACCCACCGCCAGAAACGTAGGCCGGCTCTGCATCAGGCTGTCCATGCGATGCGCCATGATCTTGTTGCGGTCGCCCAGCAGGGATTGGTCAAAGTTCAAAGGAATATCTTCCTGTTCCTTATAAAACCGGTAAAGTTTATCCATGTCCTGAGACAAATAAATCCGCATCATTTCATCGCTCAGGGAATCCGATTCGTCCATATCGCTTATTTGCTGCTGAAGCATGGCTGCCTGGTCTTCCAGCGAAATGGCATCCAGTGCCTGCATCTGTTCCTCCACAGTTTCAATGCCGGTAACTTCCTTGCCCATCGCCTTTCCATACTTCTCAAAAAAATTATCCACCGTATGATCGCCCGATTTTTCCATACGGTTTTCCATTATTAAGGTACTGATAAATATCGGCTTCAGCTTTTCCACGACCAAGCCCATCATCGGATTCACTTCTTGCACCAGCGCCTTCACTTTTTCCACATCCTCTTCAGGAAGCAGAGCGCTCAGCGTGGTATCCATAAATATATATTTGAGCAAACCCATTTGGGCCTGTAGATCATCATCCAAAATTACTTCCACCGCCACCACATCGCTTTGGGCTATGGCATCCAACACTGCAGGGCCAAAACTCGTCAGCCTTTCATCCTGCCAGTGCATCGTGCCGTAAAGCCAGGAATTCTGCGTCAGTCCATTGCCGCTGATCCGATAGAGCAGCGTAGTATCCTGTGCATCAGCCCACGAGCATGTAATTACGATCGCAAGGAATAGGAGTTGAAATATTCTTTTCATTGATTCAAAAAATATATTTTAAAGATTACAAAAGTAAAATATTGACTTTCTATAAACCCAATAATTCATTTAAAACAAAATATCCATTTCCTGAAAAAGACACTTTACCACGTCAGCTCTGGAATCCATGAACCCGCTGGTTACTTTTGGCTATAATCCTTTTATTAATCCCACAATGCGCTTGGGCCTAAAAACCGTGAAGCCACCTCTTTTTACCAATCGCCAATTGCGAATTGCTCATAGCACCAGAAGGAAAGCACAAAAATTTGGCATGTTCTCAAATTGCAGCCATAAACCCGGTCAGCGTCCGCAGGCTGAAACCGAATTTCTCCTAACTTTGCGCCCTGTTTACACGCGAAAACTGAGAAATGAGCAACAACGAAAACAAAGACCGAATCCTCCAATTCAGGAATGCACTGCGCGAAGCGCTGTACGAAGAAATGAAACGCGATGACACGGTATTCCTTATTGGTGAAGAAGTAGCCGACTATAATGGTGCCTACAAAGTAAGCGAAGGACTGCTTGATGAATTTGGCGCGAAACGGGTGATAGACACGCCCATTGCCGAACTTGGTTTTGCAGGAATAGCGGTAGGTGCAGCCATGAACGGGCTCCGGCCGGTCGTTGAATTCATGACCTTCAATTTTGCCCTGCTGGCGATTGACCAGGTTGTAAATTCAGCCGCCAAAATCAAAAGTATGAGTGGTGGCGAATTCGGTTGTCCAATTGTATTCCGTGGACCAACAGCCTCTGCGGGCCAGCTTGGCGCGCAGCACAGCCAGGCATTTGAAAACTGGTACGCCAACGTACCGGGGCTGAAAGTGGTGGTGCCCTCCGATCCTTATGATGCTAAGGGCCTGCTGAAATCCGCAATCCGGGATGATGATCCGGTTATCTTTATGGAAAGCGAACAGATGTATGGCGATAAAATGGAGGTACCTGAAGAAGAATACCTGATTCCAATTGGCAAAGCCCACGTGAAGCAGGAAGGCTCTAACGTAACGTTCGTGTCTTTCGGCAAAATACTTAAGGTAGCACAAGCCGCTGCCGACAAACTTGCCGAAGAAGATATTTCTGTGGAACTGATTGATTTGCGCACCATTCGCCCGCTGGATTTTGAAACCATCGTGAAATCGGTGAAAAAGACCAACCGCCTCGTGATCATTGAAGAAGCATGGCCTTTTTCCTCCATTTCCTCCGAAATTTCGTATCAGGTTCAAAAGCACGCGTTTGATTATCTGGACGCTCCAATTAAGCGAATCACCACGGCTGATGCTCCGATGAACTATGCGCCCACACTCGTGGAAGCCCATTTGCCGCAAGTAGATCAGGTTGTGGAAAAAGCCAAAGAATCCTTGTATGTCAAATAAGTGAAGGTTTAAATGGTGAATTCAGATAAATTGAAAAGCAGGCAATTTCATTTATTAAATTGGAATTCAGTTTTAAATTTAACTATATACTTGTTTAATATAAATGCTGAATTACGATCTCGCAATTGCTATACAACTACTGTTTATCAATTATCAGAAATTTGTTTAAGTGTTAAATCTTTTATTCAATCCCCAAACATTTAAATTTAAACTTTAAAAAAATGGTCATTAACTGGGAAATAATTAAAGACTATAAAGAGATCATCTTTTCCTATTATAATGGAATTGGAAAGATCAGCATTAACCGGCCAAAGGTTCACAATGCCTTTACTCCACTCACGGTGCAGGAAATGAGTGAAGCCATGGAGCTTTGCCGCCAGGACGAGCGCATCGGTGCGATTATCCTGACCGGAGAAGGTGGAGAAGCATTTTGCAGCGGTGGCGACCAAAGCGTACGCGGCCACGGTGGCTACGTAGGCGAGGATACCGTTCCGCGCCTTAACGTACTCGACCTGCAAATGCAGATCAGGCGCATTCCTAAACCTGTAATTGCAATGGTGGCGGGCTGGGCCATTGGTGGCGGGCATGTGCTCCACGTGGTGTGCGATCTCACCATTGCTGCGGATAATGCCCGCTTCGGACAGACCGGCCCCAAGGTGGGCAGCTTCGATGGCGGTTTTGGCGCCAGCTATCTCGCCAGGATTGTGGGTCAGAAAAAGGCCCGTGAGATCTGGTTTCTCTGCGATCAATACAATGCAGAAGAGGCGCTGGATATGGGACTTGTGAATAAAGTGGTGCCGCTGGCTCAATTGGAAGAAACCACCATTGCGTGGTGCAACAAAATCCTGGAGAAAAGCCCGATTGCCCTGCGCATGTTAAAGGCTGGATTTAATGCTGAATTAGATGGACAGGCCGGCATACAGCAATTGGCGGGCGATGCAACCCTGCTTTATTATTTAAGCGAAGAAGCCAAAGAAGGCAAAAATGCTTTTATCGAAAAACGCAAACCGGACTTCAGTAAGTTCCCCAGGTTTCCTTAGTGAATTGGTTCAGGGTTCCGTGTTCAATGTTCAGGGTTCCGTGTTCTGGGTTCACTGCTCACTGATTCACTGTTCACTTTTCACTGCTCACTGTCCAGTCGGTATATTTTCTCCAGAATCCGGTAAAGTTCGGGGTGCTTACGTTCAAAGAGATTGGGCCGCTCGAAAAAGTATTCGCTCACCACACTGAAAAATTCGGCTTCGCTGGTGCTTCCATAAGGATGAATATCTGAATCCCCCTCCTGAACTGCTTTTATCTCGTTGCGCATCAGCTTTAGCCAGGGGATGATGTATTGCTTATCCATGAGATATTCTGGAATTCCATCGGTGCTGCCATCAGCCTTGTCGAGCAAATGCACAAATTCATGAATGGCCACGTTGTGCTTATCCGTCTTGTTGCCAAACCCCTTTCGCAGCGAAGGGCGGGATAAGATCATCTTATTGTTCAGCGTTCCGGTTCCGACCATTCCTAAAATGGACCGGTCGTCTCCTTCCAGATCGTAATCGTAAGCAAAAGAGTCAGGATACAACAGCACTTCATTAATGTTTCTGTACTCCCAATCAGGAAACCGGAAAAGCGGTATAACTGCGCTTGCCGCCACCAAAATCCTGTCTTCATCAGTAACTTTGGTTTTAATGCCGGTAATGGTGCATTGCCGCAGGAATTTTAAAACCCCGGCCTCAAACTCCTTCTTTTCTTCAGGCTCAAGGCGCTGATAAAAACGAACCTTATCTTCAAGGATTTCCTTCCATCCCGGCTTTAGCGTTTCCCTGCTTTTTGATGTGGCTCCCCGCCATCTGCTCCGGGATGCTTTTATCATCAGCCACACGAATACGAGGAAAATGATGAGGGATGCTGTTTCGATCATGCGTGAAAAGTAAAGGAACTGCCGCTTTCGCTATGAACTGCAAAAATTAATAATATTGCCAAATAAGCGCTCTGTTTATTTTTTCCATGAAAAAGAAATTGCTGATTCTCTTCCTGATCATTCTCCTGATTGGCTTTCTCCTTCCGGAGAAAGTTATCATTCCTGTGGAAAATGCTTCTGCCAGAGACTGGCACCCGGAAACATTCTGGTATTACCCCTGGGGAAAATCAGTGGTGCATAAGGGCATTGACATTTTTGCTGAAGAAGGACGCCCTGTTATATCTGCCGATCATGGCCTTGTGGTGTTCAATGGAGAATTGAGGCGTGGCGGCCAGGTAGTAGTGGTGATGGGTCCTAAGTGGCACTTCCATTATTATGCACATCTGCGCTCGGCCGATGCCGGTTTACTTTCATGGAAAAGCCGGGGCGAAAAACTTGGTGAAGTAGGCTCAACCGGCAACGCTGCGGGAAAACCGCCTCATTTGCACTACAGCATCTTCACGCCTATCCCGTATTTCTGGCGAATTGACGGTTCGCCAATGGGCTGGGCCAAAATGTTCTTTCTCAATCCCATCCAAAAAATGCAGCATTCACCGCTTTAGCCGGAAGCCCGTCAGAAAATAGCTGATTACAATCTTATCAGTGCGAGGTGGTCTTCAAAATCAAAAAAGCCTTTCTTGTCACATGTTTATTGCTAAAAGTCCATATTTGCTCCCGGAATTTATCACTAACCATTTTCTCAAACACAAACAAAAAAATTCTTATGGAGTACTTGGTTTACTTAATCCCTGTATTTGGGGTGATTGCCTTGCTGTTTACGCTATTTAAATCCTCGTGGGTCTCAAAACAGGATGAAGGCACTGACCGGATGAAAAAAATTGCTGCCTACATCTCAGAGGGTGCTATGGCGTTTTTACGGGCAGAATATAAGGTGCTAGCCATCTTCGTCATCTGCGTGGCCATACTGCTTGGTGTTTCGGCACAGGCAGATACCTCCCACTGGCTTGTGGCTGTTTCATTTATAGTAGGTGCCCTTTGCTCGGCACTGGCGGGTTTTATTGGAATGAAGGTAGCCACCAAGGCAAACGTCCGTACCACCCACGCTGCACGGACCAGCCTGGGAAAAGCGCTCGAAGTAGCATTTGCCGGAGGCTCTGTCATGGGATTGGGTGTGGTTGGCCTGGGTGTTCTTGGGCTGGGTTCACTCTTTTTAGTCTATAGTTACATGTTCGGAGTAGGCGATGCTGCTTCGCTGAACCGGGTGATCACAATCATTACGGGCTTTTCCTTCGGAGCGTCATCCATTGCACTGTTTGCCCGCGTGGGTGGTGGCATCTACACCAAAGCGGCTGATGTTGGAGCTGATCTGGTTGGAAAAGTGGAAGCCGGTATTCCTGAAGACCACCCGCTGAACCCCGCCACTATCGCTGATAACGTAGGCGATAACGTGGGCGATGTTGCCGGTATGGGCGCTGACCTCTTTGAATCTTATGTGGGATCCATTATTGGAACGATGGTGCTGGGCGCGGCCTTGATGGCCACTGCCACCCTGGTCAATGGTGAATCAGGAGGCTCGTTTGCAACTGCAGACGAATTCAATGGACTTTCAGCAGTATTACTGCCTCTCGCGCTGGCAAGTGTTGGCATCATAACATCCATAATCGGAACCTTTTTCGTAAAAGTAAAAGAAGGCGGAAACCCGCAGAAAGCCCTGAACATGGGTGAATTTGGCTCTTCCTTTATTATGCTTGTTGCATCCTATTTTCTCATCACATGGATGCTGCCTGAAAGCTGGACATTCAATGGTGAAACTTATACCAGCACGGGTATTTTCTGGGCCACCATCATTGGCCTTGCTGCCGGTTTGCTCATAGGAATGATCACCGAATATTACACAGGTACTGGGACTAAACCTGTACGCTCTATAGTAAATCAATCGCTAACGGGTTCGGCCACTAACATTATTGCAGGACTTGGGGTGGGTATGATGTCCACCGCAATTCCGATCATAATCATCGCTTCTTCTATCATCGGAGCGTATGCAATGGGCGGACTTTATGGAATCGCTATCGCTGCCGTTGGAATGCTTTCAAACACAGGTATTCAACTGGCTGTGGATGCTTACGGGCCGATAGCCGATAATGCGGGTGGTATTGCAGAAATGGCTGAATTGCCTAAAGATGTGCGCAAAAAAACGGATAAACTGGATGCAGTAGGAAATACAACCGCTGCCATCGGAAAAGGCTTTGCAATCGGTTCGGCTGCACTAACAGCGCTGGCACTCTTCAGTGCTTACATGACGACCGCACAAATCACAACCATTGACATTTCCCAGCCAATGGTAATGGCGGGACTGTTCCTGGGAGGCATGTTGCCTTTCCTCTTTTCAGCATTGGCCATGCAGGCTGTGGGCCGCGCAGCCATGAGCATGATCCAGGAAGTGCGCAGGCAATTCCATGAAATACCGGCATTGACCAATGCACTTGCCGTGATGCGTAAGAATGAAGGCCGCGAGCAGGACACCTGGACGCAGGAAGACCGTGACACCTTTCAGGCAGCGGACGGAGCTGCAGAATATGGAAAGTGTGTGGATATTTCAACAAAAGCCGCCATTCGCGAAATGGTGTTGCCGGGTATTATTGCAGTACTCGTTCCGGTAGCAGTAGGCCTGGTACCCGGATTACTTGGAATTGACGGAGGCGCAACAATGCTTGGTGGACTGCTGGCAGGCGTTACGGTTTCAGGTGTATTAATGGCAATTTTCCAGAGCAATTCAGGAGGTGCCTGGGATAATGCTAAAAAAATGTTTGAGGAAGGGGTAGAAATTGACGGCAAGCAATATCTGAAAGGAAGCGAACCTCATAAAGCAGCCGTAGTAGGTGATACTGTAGGCGATCCTTTTAAAGATACCTCCGGCCCTTCCCTCAATATTC
The DNA here is from genome assembly GCA_040880525.1 of Bacteroidia bacterium. NCBI lineage: Bacteria > Pseudomonadati > Bacteroidota > Bacteroidia > Bacteroidia bacterium. The sequence continues at coordinate 27,115 of JBBDIG010000005.1, read as the reverse complement.
TGCTGAAGTTGATGTCAGTTGTGGCGCTGGTGATTGCTCCGCTGCTGGTTCCGGCTGATTTGGCGGTGGGAGAACTGGAGCAATCGCCCAAAATAGAGTTGGCTGTTCCCGCTGATAACCAAACTGAAGATGATGCGGAAGCTGCCAATTTTGAAACGGAAGTTGAGGTTTCTCATCAAAAGTTATCAGCAGGCGTGGCTACACCTGCCCAAAACCCGGTGGCAGAGGCAATGCAGGAATAGTTTCACAGAACTGAATTTTGATCAAGATAAAACGTCTTGCTCCGGACATCCGGGACAAGACGTTTTTTTTTATTCCGACTCATGATTAGGAAAAAGGGGTATCAATTCCGGCTGTGGCGCATCCACCTCGTACTCGTCCTGCATCTGCTCCAGCAGAAAAATCCGGTAGCCTTTGCGCTCTGCTTCCTGCACGGTCGTGATCGTTTCTTCCAAATGATAATGGCTGATTTTGCCGTCTGCTTCGACCCTATACACGATCAGCAATTCGGAATCAGGTATTTTATTCAGAAATTTCAAAGCATGTTCATGCCAGCCGGCAACAAGCATCACAGGTTTTTCTACCTGCGACAGCTTTTGTAAGAGTGTACTAAAATGTCTGAAATGATATTCCCGGTATTCCATATTAAGTAAAACAGGTCCTTTATAAATTCCTGTGTGGCCAAAAGTAACGACCGGGGAAATCAAGCAGCCCGCAATAACTACCAGCAATACCTGTCGCCTGAGAAAAAGGGGAAGTAACAGCATGATCCAAACTACTGTTGGGATAAGATAAGCCGCTTCGTGCGGGAGGTAAAGAAACAGCAGGAATGAGAGCGAAATTCCCGCACCGCCTGCCATCAGCAGCCGCCTCTGGCTGTTATCCGCTTTCAGGGTTTCAGGCTTCTTCAGCCAGATGATAACTTGCCACAAGACCGCAGCAAGAAGAAAAACAAGACCAACCCTTCCCCATAATTCCTGTGTAATCATGCTTACTATTCTGCGTAAGCCAATGTCAGGACCGGTATAATAGGTTAAAAAATTAAAGCCATAGGTACTGATAACAGGAATGAAGTAAAGCAAACTGCCCGCTGCTGCTGCCAGGCACAGCTTCAAATAAATGCGTAACGGCTGGCGTGGGATCAACAAAAGCAAGGGCACAAACATGAGTACGGAGGTAACGCGACAACTCAGCGAAATGCCCAGCAAAAGCCCCGCAAGCAGAAATTCATTTTTTACTGCGAAATAATTTCCGGCCAGGATAAAAGCCATTGCCCACATATAATCTACGCTGGAAACACTGTTGATGTAAATAATGGGAACAAATGAAAACGCCAGCGCGAAAAGGAACGGGAACGGAAGCCGGAAATGCCGGAGCAACAGGAAAAAGAATACCGTTGCAACAGCACTGAAAACCGCAGAAATGAGATTGAAAATAAAATAGGATTCTGGAAGAATGGCGTATAGCAGTTCAGGCATGGGATAGCCTGGCAGCCGGGAGGTCACATAATGGCCGGTCTCAGCAATATGGCGGGCTACGAGGGCCATATTCCAGCTATCGGGATCCATTCCAAAACCGCTGGACAAAAAGGGCAGGCGCGACATCAGCACCAGCACAAACAGCAGCACAGCCTGGATTTTGGGGTTTTTCATCAAATGCAAACATAAAAAAAGCGGCCCTGTAGCAGGACCGCTTTTAATCATTCGCTGTCAACATTTTCAAACCCTGTCAGATAATTCTTTCCCGGCTTTAAATTTCACTACGTTTTTAGCCGGAATATTTATCTCTTTTCCGGTTTGGGGATTTCTGCCTTTGCGGGCTGCACGGTTGTTAACTGAAAAAGTTCCAAATCCAACCAAGGTTACCTTTTCTCCATTCTTCAATGCCTCACCGGTTGAATCAAGAATGGTGTTTAAAGCAGTTTGTGCCTTGGATTTTGAAATGTCGGCCTGTTCGGCAATTTGGTTTACTAAATCTCCTTTGTTCATGTGTTGTTTTTATTAAATGGTGAATTGTTGACTCTTATCAAGGGTAAATTTAAACATACTGGAATCAGAAAAACAAACCACCGCCTAAAAAAAATCGCTGAAGTTCCTATTCTACAAGGCTTTTGTTTGATTTCAAAAATATCTGTAAAAACATCTAATTTTTATAAGTAACTGATGATCTGAAGTTTGCAGTGAATTGCTGAAAAATTTATTCTCCCACTAAAGTCCATTCAGCAACAACAGGATTTTTTTAGATTTTTTCACTGGCCATGCAGGTTTACCTTGACAATCGCCTATTCAAGCTTCCGAAGATACATTGGAATTACGTTTTCGAGGCCGAAATAGAGCGCGTCCGATATGAGGGCATGACCGATGGACACCTCATCAACGTGAGGCAAATGTTGTTTCAGGTAGGCAAGGTTCTCCAGATTCAGATCATGCCCTGCATTAACTCCCAGACCAAGCTCATGGGCAAGTTCTGCGGCCTTAATGTAGGGAGCTAAAGCTTTTTCTGCATTTTGGGTATAATTAGCGGCATAACCTTCTGTATAAAGTTCAATGCGGTCAGCATCCGTTTTGGCGGCCGCCTCTATCATGCTGAGAGCAGGATCAATAAAAAGTGAAACCCGGATCCCTGCTCTTTTCAATTCGCCCACTATCTCTCTCAGAAAGTCAGCCTCGTCAAGTGTGTCCCATCCGTGGTCAGAAGTTAGTTGCTGCGGCTTGTCAGGGACCAGCGTTACCTGATGCGGCTTTACCTCCAGCACGGTATCCATGAATTTCTGGCTGGGATAGCCCTCTACATTGAATTCGGTAGATACCACGGCTTTCAGCGGAGCAAGGTCAGAATAGCGGACATGCCGCTCATCAGGCCGCGGATGCACGGTTATTCCCTGTGCTCCAAATCGCTCGCAGTCTTTTGCTACCTGGATCAGGTCAGGATTATTGCCACCTCTCGAATTCCGCAGCAGTGCCACTTTATTTATGTTCACGCTCAGCCTTGTCATTTCCTTTTGAAATTTAATGATTTACACTTTTTTACTACAACGGGTGCCACCATTTCAGGGGCTTAAACTGATGAAAGTTTCACAATGTTCTGCTTTGGTAACTATAGCTTATCCTGCCGTATCAGCAACCGGTAGCGCTTGAGGATCTGTTGCTGGGATGCTCCGGCCTTATACATGAACCAGATCAGGAAGTAAATGGCCTGCAGCCTGAAAATTCCGTTATCACGATATTTCCGGGCAGAAGTAGTCACTGCCCGCGGCAATACCCGGAAACGCCCCTGCTTTTTCAACCTGCTGATAATTTCCTGATCCTCCATAAAGATCAGGTTTTTAAAACCATTGCACGTTGAAAAAAGATGACGGGTTACAAACAGGCTTTGATCACCAAAACGGAATGCATTTACATTGAAGCGCGTAAACCAGCAGTTGAGCCGCAGAAACCAATGATCATCATCTAAGCGTAAACGGTAGGAGCCGGCATCAAAACCGGCTTTTACTGAAGATAACATCTCAGTTGCAAAACCTTCAGGCGGATAAGAGTCTGCATGGAGAAAGTACAGGATGTCGCCCACGGCATGGGAGGCTCCAAAATTCATCTGTGCAGCCCGGCCTTTTTCTGGCGATGAGATCACCGTAGCACCCGCATTGTGCGCTAAGGCTGCGGTTTGGTCAGGACTTCCGCCATCACTCACAATGATCTCACAGATGGTTCCGGGTTCCGCGTTCGATTTTAAAAAAGAGATAAGATTCCCCACGCCCTCTTCTTTAAAGGTTGGAATAATTACACTTATTTTCATAAGATAAAATCCAATTCCCGGTCCTCTATTAATTCATTCATTTCCCGGCTGGCTAAAAAAGGTTGCATCGTCAGGATTTGATTTGATAGCTGAGACGAAGGAATCTCTTGAGCAGCGGTGTCAGCTTATCCTCAAACTGCTTCCGGATAATGCCCTGATTGACGCGGGCGCGCACCGGATAAGGATAGATCTTGTCAAACAGTTCCTGTAGCTGAATTCCGGTAGAATTGGCAAGGATAAGTTCCTGGATCATTTCTCCGGCTTCAGGCGCCACCATGCTTCCACCTAAAATTTTCTTGTTCCGGCCAAAGAAATTTCCCTCCGTGATCAGCAACATCAGGCGGCCGTATTGATAATCGCCAATTACAGCGCGGTCATCTTCATTGAAGTCCATTTCCAGCTTTTCATACTTTATACCTTCCTCCTTTAATTGCTGCTCAGAATAACCAAAGACGGCCACCTCCGGATCAGTGAATGTACACCATGAAAAATGCTTATAATCGAGCTTGTTCCTTATGGGGCTGAAAAAGTTATTGAGCACCAGGCGGGCATGAAATTCTGCCCCATGGCTGAATTTCAGTGAAACCACCACGTCTCCGCAGGCAAAGACATTTTTATTGGTGGTTTGCAGGTATTCATCCAGCACTAGTTTATTGTCTTTTGTTTCAATTCCTGCCTTTTCGGGTTTCAGCGAACTAACGTCCACCTCGCGGCCAATGGCGAAATATATGGCATCAAAATGTACCTTTTGGGTGCGGCCATGTTGCGATTCAATGACCAGTGTATTTTTATCCGGAAATGATTTTGCCGTCATTCCGGTAAAAAACTTAACTCCTTCTTCCTCCATTTTTTGCTTCAGCACCGCCACGATCTTCGGATCATCTTCCGGAAGTATACGCTCCTTATCCTGCACCACTGTGACTTTGCTTCCCAGCCGTTGGAAAGCCTGGGCCATTTCCACTCCATTGTTGCCCGCACCCATTACCAGCAAATGGTCTGGCAGATATTTAATATTAAAAATATTTTCGTTGTTATAATAATCAGTTTGCTCCCACCCTTTCACGTCCAATTTTCGAGGACTGGAACCTGTGGCAATTACGATCTGCTTGCCATTGTAAACGTCTCCGTTTATTGTCACTTCATTTTCTGAGCGGAATTCAGGATTCCCCAGCACCACATCCACGTTCATTTCCTTTTGCAGGTACAGGCTGTTTTCCCGCTTTCTTATGATTTCCTGCCGTTCCCGGACGTATTTCAGCACTTTCTCAATATCCGTTTTTCCGGTTGTTGTATATCCAAATTCGCTCAACTGCCTGGAAGCATGGATCATCCGTGAAACCTGGATAAATGCTTTGCTGGGAATGCAGCCGTAATTGAGGCATTCACCTCCAATATCCTTTTCCTCAAGGTCTACAAGAAGAGTTTTAAAACCGGCCTTTCCCATAAAGCCGCTTACGCTGAGGCCGGCAGAACCAGCTCCCAGCACTATAATATCATAATATTTATGTTGAAGCATCACCGGTTTTTAAATTGCGCTTATTACAAAAATTAAGAATTTAAGAATCAAAATCGCGAATTCTTGGCAATTTAAGATAAAACGTCAAGGAGGTGATAAAAAGTCCATTCCTTAAACGGAAGGTTAGATTGTGAAATGGAAAGATCTACGCTGCCGCAGAAATGAATATAAATTAACCGCTCAGCGCTATCCCTCAAGCTCCTCACAGTGGAATCCGGAATTCCTGAGTAGTTCCTTGGTTTCCGTGCGTACGTCAGCACTGGTTTCAATGCGGAGGATCTTATCGCAATCTTCAAGGTCGAAGTTCCAGTGGCCTTCCGGGGCCAGCGCATCCAGCCCGGAGCGCAGCCGGAGAGCTTCAGCCTCGTCCTGAACCGAAGTTCGGAATATCCACACCCATCGCTCAGCCCTACTTTCAGATGGTTCTTCCAGCGCCTGATCCATAATTATTGCTCTTATTATTTTAAAACGGACAATTGAATGTTGCGCAAAAATATTATATCCGGATTGTTTTGACGCATTAATTCTTGTTAATAATTAGGTGCTTAGCTTCTCTTCACTGAACCGGTCATTGGTTTGATAATTATTTTCAGATATAGGAAGCCTGGGTGGGGTTTGTTTAAATATTTGAATAATTTGAATAAAAAAAGCCGCCTATACTTTTTAAATGAGGCAGCCTATAGATTTTTCGGGATCACCATACCTTTTTTAAATGGTTAAAACCATTCTGGGTGTTGGTTGACTTTATGACCCAGGAATAAATTCGTGGGCTATGATCCTGGATTGAACATTTCACAAATCATGATCTCTTCCATAGCCCATGGTTGAAACTGTGGGAAAGGGTGACACAAAATAAACGTAACCATTTCAATGATTTTAAATTTTCGGGACACCGCACATATTTTAACTGGTTAAAACCGCTCTGGATAGTTGCTTGATTTTAATGACCTCACGAATAAATTCGCGAGTTATCCTTTCCCTCCATCCAGCATCCAAACCTTACCGAATTTGTCTTTGACCACTCCGAATAGAGTCCCCCAAAAGGAACTTTTCAATTCATCAATCACTTCACCGCCTTCTTTTAATTTTGCAAAGAGCGTTCGTATCTCCTCTTCATCATCTGAACTAATGGCGATGGACATATCCGTACCGGAGCTAAATCCCGCAGGACTTTTCATGTCGGTTGCCATTAAAACAAGATCTCCGTTTTTCAGCATAGAATGGATAATATCATTCTGCATGCCTGCCGGACACTGAGCAGCCAGGGGCGTTTCTGCAATGGTTTGCAATGTTAATTCTCCGCCACAGCATGTCTTATAAAAGTTCATGGCTTCGCGTGTATTTCCGTCAAATCCCAGGTATGGGTTAATTTTAATTGCCATATCGTTTTGATTTTTTATTGTTGAGCAAGTTGACTTTCATCCATGAATATTATTTCCCACTGGTGGCCATCCAGATCGGCAAAACTGTGGCTGTACATCCACCCATGATCCTGCGGCTCCAGATAGATAGAACCTCCGGCCGCTACGGCTTTTTTTACTATATCATCTACTTCTGCCCGGCTTTTAGCATCAATTCCAATTAATACCTCCATAGCTTTTTTTGCATCTCCTATCTCTTTTTTTGTAAAGGATTTAAAGAAGGGCTCAGTGAGCAGCATCGAATAAAGGTTTTCTCCCAAAATAAGGCAAGCGGCTTTTTCATTTGAGAATTGCTCATTGAAGGAGAATCCGAGCTTGCTAAAGAACTCCCTGGATTTGCCGAGGTCTTTTACCGGCAGGTTTACAAAAATCTGACTGGCCATATAAATTGTTATTTAGTTGAATGAATAATGCAAACGTACTGTCTTTCAACATTCGGAAGAGGGTGCAATCACGGCAACCTGAGCGGCTGATTGCGACAATCTGTAAAAGTCCATTAAATCTCAAGGCAGGCAGAAGGTTACAATTTATTTGAATTCCTTTAGTATATCCAGCACCTCCTCTTCTGAGGTGTTTTGAAGCCACCGCTGTTCCGGTTGCAGACATACCACGGGCGCAAAATCGCATTGGCCCATGCAATGCGTTCTTACCACGCGCAAATCGCGTTTGTCAATCTCCTTCTTTACGAACCTTTTAGCCAATTTAGCTATATCCTTTCCACACTTTTTCAGGCACTTGCTTCCATTGCAGATCAGCAGCAGGTGGCGGGGCGGCATGATGATATTTGACATGGACTGTACTTTAAAATAATAACAATTCTCCGGCTGAAAAATATTCCCGGTTTATAAAATATTTGTGGCTTCATTTATTCTCTGCAATTTTTCAGTTGCCTCTCCACCTCTGAAAGCGGAACAAATCCAAAATCGTTTCCCCAGGCGCTGTTAATGTAATTGATAATGTTGGCCACCTCAATGGGCTCCAGGTCAGGATTGGGAGGCATCGGCTGATTGTAGCGCTTTTCGTTTACCAAAATTTCTCCGTCCATTCCATACATTATTATACACGGCAAATTCTCCTGGTGCTGCTGCAAAAAGTCCGCTCCTGCCAGCGGTGGGATGAGTTGCCTCAGCCCCTCCCCTTCTGAGCCGTGGCAATTCTGGCAATAGATGGAATACAACTGCTCGCCCTGATTTCGTGATTCAAAATGGCATTGAACCGAAAGCAATACCAAGGCAACCGCAGTCAGCCACCGTTTTTTATTCATCCAGTAATATTTTCATATCAGCCATCAGCACATCCACGGATGAAGGATCTGTACCATCATAGGCTCCGCGAATATGCTTCTGCTTATCAATCAGCACAAACGTTCCGCTGTGCAGGAAGCCGCCCGGAGCATCTGCATCTTCCATAGCGCTGGCCAGGTAGTGATCTGCAATTCCATGAAGCTCATCGCGGCTGCCCGTCACGAAATGCCACTTGCTGCTTTTCACTCCTAATTTTTCGGCAAATTCATGCAATTGCTGCACATCATCCGTAACCGGGTCAATGGTGTGGGAGAGCAGGGCTACCTCATCCTCATCCTCAAATTCCTCATATACCCGCAACATCTCCTTCTTCATTTTCGGACAAATGGTAGGGCAGGAAGTGAAAAAGAAATCCGCCACATATATTTTGTCCTCAAAAGTTGAAGGTGAAACAGTATTTCCATCCTGATTCACAAACTGGAATTCCGGAATTTTCGGGTGGCCCTCCTCCCCGGATTCAGCCGTTGACGGATTTCCCAGGTAAGGCAATTGCTTTTTCGATGACGAATCTCCGCAACCATACATCAAGCCGGGCAGTACACACCATACCGCGATCAATTTCCTCCATATCCTCATAATATAAATCCCTTTATTTTTTGAGCGGCAAAGTTGAGAAAAGCAATGGAGAAAATTCAGGGAGCTTTTGGTGGAATTGGGTGAAGGGGGTATAGTTCGGAATATCCAAGAGTTATGAGAAGAGAAAGAAATCCTTTGGTCATAAATCCATAACTGTATTAAATTTACTTTCAATTTTTCTTTGAAGACGACCAAGAATTATTAAACATTTCAAAAATTCCAATTCTCTAATCCAAAACTAAATGAAAGCACCTCAATTCACCAATTTTGCTTGATATCATATTCAGTGGATCAACACAGTACATGGTCAAATTTCACGGTTAGTTGGCGCTTTTTTTAAAAACATCTGGCAGAAGCTAAATAAAAATGCCTTTTAAGTCGTCCATCCCGTTCAGCGAGTTTCCCAACCTATACCTTTCCTACCTATGCGGAAAAAGTTTTCCGTTTCAACAAGGCCTTATCCTACCTCCAAAAGGATTAAATAAATTTGAACCCCTTCCCCCTCTCCGGGTTTTGTATTACAAATAAAAAGAAAAGGCCGCGTGAATATGGCCTACCTTTGCACGCTTAAAATTTATCATTGTATTGCAAAAATTCAGAGATTTAGGACTTTCCGAAGCCACCATTGCCGCCCTTGAGCGCAAAGGCTTTGAAGAACCCACACCCATCCAGCAAAAGGCCATTCCGCTGCTGATGTCGGGAACTGCTGACATAGTAGGCCAGGCGCAAACAGGCACCGGCAAAACGGCAGCGTTCGGACTTCCCATTATTGAAAAGGCCGAAGAAAAATCAAAGCACATACAGGCGCTGATATTAACTCCCACTCGCGAATTGGCTATTCAGGTTGCGGATGAAATAAACAGTTATAAAGGCGGTAAAAAGCTGTCAATCGTCCCGATTTATGGCGGCCAGTCTATGTCGCTCCAACTGGAACGGCTGAGGCGCGGAGTAGACGTGGTGACCGGAACTCCGGGCCGCATCATTGACCATTTGCAACGAAGGACGCTGGACCTTTCCAAAGTCAAATTCGTGGTGCTGGATGAAGCCGATGAAATGCTGAATATGGGCTTTATAGACGATGTGGACCTCATCCTCCAAAAGACTGGTAAAGACAGGAGAACACTCCTGTTTTCGGCTACCATGCCTTCCCGGATCCTGGACCTGGCGAAGAAACACATGGGCAAATACGAACTGATCTCTGTAAAGAAAGAGCAGCTCACAACTCCACTCACCGATCAAATTTATTTTGAAGTAAAAAACCACGATAAATTCGATGCGCTCTGCCGAATCATTGATGTAGAAAAGGAATTTTATGGACTCGTATTTTGCCGCACCAAAGTAGATTGTGACAAAGTAGCCCAAAAGCTGGATGAAAGAGGATATGGTGCCGCCACTATTCACGGAGATATTTCGCAGCCGCAACGCGAAAAAATCCTGAACAAGTTTCGCCAGCGTAAAATGCATATCCTGGTAGCTACAGATGTAGCCGCACGGGGAATTGATATTGTTGACCTTACGCACGTAATCAACTACAGCTTGCCGGAAGATCCTGAGTCCTATGTTCACCGCATTGGGCGGACAGGCAGGGCGGGAAAAGCAGGCACGGCCATTACCTTTATTACGCCTTCAGAATTCAGACGCCTTGCGTTTATTAAAAAAGCGGCCAATGCAGACATCAGGAAAGGTACGCTGCCGGGCCACCGCGAAGTCGTGGAAACCCGCATGAAACGCATCCACCAGGAAGTAGGTGAGATCATCTCAGGAAAGCAATTCAGCGATTACAATGACCTCGCGGCAATGTTGCTGAAAGACCATAGCCCGGAGGAAACCGTGGCCGCGTTGCTGAAACATACCTTCCAGGTGGCGCTGAATCCAGGCCAGCCGGATGCCCTGAACCAGGGAAGCTCTCCCAAAGTGGACATGGCGGGCAAAACGCGTCTGTTCGTGGCAATGGGCAAAAAAGATAAACTCACAGTGCAAACCCTGGCAGAATTCATCAGCACTGAAACCGGCATTGACATGTCCAAAATCGGCCAGGTAGAAGTTTATGACACTTTCTCTTTTATAAATGCTCCATTCGAAGAGGCCGAGAAAATCCTTGAAGTTTTTACCAAAAAGTATGGAAAGAAAACTCCATTGGTGGAACGTGCCCGCGCTGAGAAAAAAGAAAAAGGGGAAAAAAGTTTTAGAAAAAAGACGGAAGGAAAAACGCGTGGATTCAGGGCTGATAAAAAGAAAGCGGCTCCATTAGAAAGAACTGGAAAACGCAAAAGGAAAAAGATCAGATAGCCCCAGCCTCAATCATCTGGCGATTTCATTTTAATAACATACTACTTTCTCTACTCTCTGACCGGAGGCCGAAGATATCCGAATGAGGTAAACTCCGGGAGCAACAGGCGGTACGTTCCATGAAAATTCTTCTGCCCGGCCGGTTCTGGTCTGCGCAAGAACCTGCCCGTTAATTCGTAATAATTCAAGTGTAAAATCTTCATTATTTAAAGCACTTAAATAAATGGTATTTCCACCTGCGGAAAAATCACCGGATTGCAATTTCACGCGGCTTAAATCCCGCGGTGCTTCAATGCCTACGGGCCATTCCATTAATCCCTGGTTTACAAAATGCAATTTAAGGCTGCCGTTATATTTTTTATTAAATAACAGGCTATCGCTTTGCAGGTAGAGTTTCGCAAAATCACTCATCTTCATGTCACGGGCTAAACTGTAAAGACTTGCCAGCATCAGGGCATCAGCCTTATCACGGCCAATGTCGGCCCAGATATTCATTAATGCAGCTACCAATATTTCCGCATCCGTGTAGCTGTTTCCTGCCAAGTCTATCGGGTACTGGCGCTGAGAAGTGCAAAACCGGCCGTCCCAAAATTCGTTGTGACCATCCCAGTTAAAGAGCCGCTCCCACCGGTATTCTTCAAGATTGCGGGAATATGAGCAGGCAAAATAATCGCACAATGCTTCCTCAATCGTTTCCCGCTCTGCGCCACTGCGGGTGCCGGGCGAAGCATATTCTGAGAGCGCATGGCTGAATTCATGGATGATAACATCTGCATCTTCGGCATCATCCACCCCGCCAGTTCCGAAATAGAGCCGCGGATCATTCTGTATTCCAATAAAGGAGGATTGGTCAGCGCCATTATAAGCACGGGCATCTACAGCAATTGAGCGGTTGAAAAGCGAATCATATCCTAGCAAATTGATATGCTCCCGGAATTGCATGAGATGGTATAGCACATTGACTTCTTCAAACAACGAATCGCCTCTTTCATAAAAAAGAGTAGTTCCTTTAAAGAATGGCTGAGCATTAAACGGAGGCGACATTTCCCTGAATTCTACTGATTCACTGCCGAGCCGGTAAGGTTTATTCTCCATAACCAGGTTCATCGGTACGAGCTTGCGCTGTGCATTCAGTTCCGGCACGTTTGCGTCATTGGCGTCCACGTAAGGAGCACCGTACACTGTGTGGGCCGTGCTAAGCGGATCGGGCAGGAAAACCAGCGCCAGCACTTTTCTCAGGCTGTCTTTACGGCCAAAATATGCTACAAGGTTTTCCTCATGCAAAAGATTTGAAGTTGCACCAAATATCCGCTCCACCATCTCCCCTTCCTGCCCCCGGAATATCCGGTAACGCATAGCTCGCTCAGGTTGTCCGTTATTCAACCAAACTACTTCTTCCTTTTCCAGTATTTCCCAGCCATTAAAATTCAATTCTTCAAATATTATCTCTGTATTTAAATTTTTAATATTTAATGAATACGTAGGAACAGAAGGAAAAAGTGAAAGTATTTTATGATCGTTGCTAACATTTACTTTGATATACGCGCCATATACCGGCAATCCCATCAACTGCTGCTGAAAATGGAAATGGCTGCCTACAGGAGAATGCTCCACAGAAACCGTAGTCAGTGAAGCATTATTAAAGTTTAATTGTGGAAAATGATTGAATAAATACTGCCTTACCTCATGTTCCAGTCCGGCCTCTCCTGGGTAGAGCTGGCCATCCGTGGGCGAAAAGACCGCTGCAGAAACCTGGTCGTCCTCTGAGGATTGCGCTAATAATACGACAGGCCAGAGCCATAGAAAAACAAGTAAAATATATTTCATTGCAGTACGCTTATTTCGGGATGATTTTCAAGAAAATTATTTAGAAGTGAAATATTTCCTTTCCTGATATTTATTTCCATTTGACAATCAATGCCAAAATTCTGCCCTACCACCTCGCCTTCCGCATCATCTAACAATTTCATTACGCGGTCAAGTTCCGGGTAACTGAAACTTAGCTTTATCCGCTCAGTTACGTACCGGGATACAAATGTGGTGTGAGAAAGCGCATCTTCGGTGGCGGTGCGGTAGGCATTTATAAGTCCGCCTTTGCCAAGCTTGGTACCGCCAAAGTAGCGCACCACCACGGCCAGTACCTGCGTAAGATTGTGTTTTTGAAGCTGCCGCAAAATCGGCTGTCCGGCAGTGTTGGCGGGCTCTCCTGCATCAGCGGCCCGCTCCCGTTCTCCGCCAGCTCCCAGCCGGGAAGCATAGCAAACATGCTTCGACTTAAAGTGCGCATTTTTGATCTCATCCAACTGTTCCTTCACTGATTCCTCATCCTCTGTTGGTTGGATAAATGCCAGGAACTTACTGCCCTTCTCACGATAATAACCTTCGGCAGGCGAAGCAATTGTCAAATATTCATCAGGAATCCGTTCCATGCGTGAAAAGTAATCAATAAAATAGCAACAAGCGAAAGTCCGAAACCAATCCAGTTTTTGACATTGAGATGCTCATGGAAAAATAGCGCTGCGATGGCGGTGGATAATGCTACGATGCTCACATGATTAATTGGCCAAACCACCGAACCTTCCAGTCCACTTTTTGAGAGTGCAAGCAAAATAAAAAATACCGAGAAAAAATTAACGGTTCCCAGTGGAATTCCCCAAACAAGGTTACGCCATTCCAGCCGTTCATGCTTCAGCACCAGGCGAATGGCCAGCAATATACTCCCTAAAATAAATGCCGAGGTAAAAAGAAAAGTGATGAAGAAATTCTGAGAGCCGCCATTTACAAATTCCTCCTTCGCAATATTTACGAGGGTATCCACAATGCCGCTGCCCAAAAAAGCCAGCACCGGAAACAGCACAAGCGCCCCTTTTCTGAGCGTTACGCCAGCAAATCCTTCAGCAGCTTTTCTTTTATCTTTATTAATAATAAAATAAATGGCCATCAACCCCAGCAATATGCCGGTTGCTTTCTGCCAGGTCAGAACCTCATTGTAAAAAATGATGGCATAAACTGCGGGAATGACCAGCGACATCCGGGAAACGATGCTTCCTGCCGCCACACCAAAAACCTGCGTGGTGCGTGCCATCAGATAAAATACCACAATGAACATCAACCCAACAATAGCAGAAAATATCCACAGAGATTCTGGCAATTCAAAAATTTCCAGGTTCAGCTCTCCATTTACCTGTAGAAAAAAAAATCCCAGAATTACACAGAAAAAATAATTAAATACAATAGCCTGAAAAGTATTTACATCATAATGTTTAAGAAGCCTGAACACCACATAAATACATGATGAGGAAATGATGCAGAGTAATAAGTAGATCAAATTATACAGGGATTAGTGAAATAGTGAGGAGTGAAACAGTAAGCAGTGAAACAGTGAATGATGGGCTGGAGGTTTTATCATATCATTTAATATTTTTTAATTCTAATGTGGGATCCCAGAAATGCATGGCAAAATTCACAACTTTATCATCTTCCACGGTAATGCCTTCGCTTTTCAGGAGCTCCTGCATCAAGGTTTCGGTTGCGAAATGATGCTTGCCGGTGAGCATGCCGTTGCGGTTTACCACGCGGTGAGCCGGGACTTGCGGCACCTGGTATCCGGCCTTGTTCATGGCCCACCCCACCATCCGCGCTGACGAACCGGAGGCAAGATACCTGGCTATTGCGCCATAGCTCGTTACCCGGCCTCTCGGAATTAGCCGCGCAACAGCATACACATTTTGAAAGAAATCCGTTTGTTCGTGCGGCTTCGCTGTTTTCATTTTTATTTATTTCCATTTCCAAATGAAAGTTCAAAGGTCTGGGTTTGGCTACAATTCCACGCAAAGGGGGTTGCTATCTCACTTGTTTTTATTTTTGCCGCCACATATCCTATGAAAAATTCATTGCTCCGTTTTTTCAGCTTCATTTATCCCACACTTATTGTCCTGGCCGTGGTGGAAATTGTATTCCGTCTGATGGGATTTCCCAACGAAAAATTCAATTTTCTGCGGATGACCGATACAGGAATTTATCCGCCAAATGAAGATATGGAACTCACCTGGGGTACTTTTCCATACCGGGTGAAAACCAACTCGCTGGGACTGCGGGGCAACGAGCCAGGAAAAGATACTTCAGCCCTCCGAATTGCCGCTATTGGCGATTCCGTAACCGATGGATTTTTCCTGGATAATGAGGAAATATGGACGCATAAGCTGAATGAGCTTTTCAAATCGCAGGGTGCACCGGCCGAAGTGCTGAATGTGGCGCGGGGACGGGCATCCATTGATAAAGAACTTGCACTGCTGCGGGAAGTGGCGCTCCCTTTAAACCCTGATATTGTGCTCCTCACTTTTACCAGCAATGATATACCTGAACTGCTTGACAAAGACCTGGACGAAATTCTGCGGCTGAAAGCACCTTTCCAACCCCGGAATATGAAACTGACAGACCAGGTTTTTATCTGGCTGATAAATTATTCGGCTGCATGCAACGCGATTTACAGCTACATCTGGGAACAGAAGACCAGTAACTTCTCTGATTACTTCAACCGAGGCATAGACTGGGAACCGGACGAGCACGAGAAAAACATCGCCCTCTTTCGAAAACATTTTGGTGGCGACCAGTGGATCCTTGAAGAACCCTTTTCAGCCAGAACGAATGAACTGGTGGCAAACTACCTGACTGCCCTGCACTTGTTTTTCACAACATGCCGGGAGCAAAATGCGCAGCCGGTTTTCATTTATAATCCCAGCATCGTTGTCGTTTATGAGCCTGAATCTTCTACCCGTATGCCCGAATTAATAGAAGCGATGTGCAAGCAGCACAATGTGCCATTTCTGGATTTAACTCCGGATATGCGAAATGCCGGGCGCGATACAATCATTTTTCTGGCACCTTATGATTTTCATAATAATGCCGCAGGAAATACAGTCATTGCCAATAGTATTTATGAATTTTTGCAGGATGAATTTCCTGAAGAATTAAATCCAGAATTGTGAACGAAGTCCTTAATTAAAATTTCAAACTATTTTTTCGTAAAACAGAATACGCCCATTTTGTACACCATTATTCACATAGCACTTGCCCGCACCTGGCGGGGTGGCGAGCAGCAGGTAGCCTACCTTGTGCAGGAATTGATAAAGCAGGGTTGCCTGCAAGTGGTTGTGGCCGCCAAAGGAAGTGAAATGGAAAAATGGTGTGATGCAAATCAGGTCGAATGCCTGCCGGTCATAAAACGGACTATATACCCCCTGCTGTATGCCAGGTGGTTGAAGCGCCTTTGCCAGCGACTCTCAGCCGATCTTGTGCATGTACATGATGCGCATGCCCATAACCTCGCCTTTGCCTCTGCCCTCAGTGCAAATAAAACCCCGGTGGTGGTGAGCCGGAGAGTGGATTTCAGAATACAGCAAACGTGGATTTCCCGGCTAAAATATAACCACCGGGCCTTCCGCAAGATAATATGCGTGAGCGATGCGATCAAAGAAATAATGAAGCAGGACATTCGCGATCAAAGCAAGCTCGTCACTGTGCATTCCGGAATTGACCTGAACAAGTTTGCCAACCCACCACAGGAAAATTTCCTGCGAAAAGAATTTAACGTGCCGGACGATCATCTGCTTATCGGCAATGTGGCGGCTCTTGCACCGCATAAAGACTACTTTACATTTCTTGATACTATCGCAGTGCTGGTGGCGGGCGGATTGAATGCACGGTTCTTCATGATTGGTGAAGGCGAACAGCGCCAGCCGCTAGAGGCATACATTCGTGAAAAGCAACTGCAGGATCACGTTGTGATGACAGGATTCCGGAAAGACGTGATAAAGCTACTCCAGAGCCTGGACATTTTCCTCGTTACGTCCCAAACAGAAGGATTGGGCACTTCGGTGCTGGATGCTTTTGCTGCCGGAGTGCCGGTGGTTGGCACGCGGGCTGGCGGCATTCCGGAGCTGGTGGCGCATGAACAAACCGGCCTGCTGGCTGAGGTGCAAGACCATGAAGGGCTGGCAGCGCAGGTATTAAGGCTCATAAATGATAAGCCATTGCGCGAAAATATTCGCAGGCAAGCCCTCCAAAAGGTGCAACAGTTTTCCAAAGAACAGACGGCCCATAAGACGCTGGAAATATATCGCCAGGTGGTGGGATGATTTTCTCCCGGACAAAGATTCATCCCTCCGTCCCAATATTTTAAAGTTCGTCCCATTCTTTTACAGGGAAAATTGGCAGTTAATAATTTTGTGCTGAATATTAAATTTCAAAGCAACTGAAATATGAAACGGCTTTTCCCATTTTTACTCCTCATTCTACTTTCCCAACCCGTTCTCCATGCCCAGGAAATACTGACGCAAACGGTGCGCGGTACGGTAACAGACCGCGGAACGCAACTGCCGCTCATCGGGGCCAATATTGTGCTGTTGGATTCAGAACCATTGCGCGGTACCACAACCGACATTAATGGCCGGTTTAGAATTGAAGAAGTGCCACTTGGCAGGCAGAGCCTCCTCATTACTTATGTTGGATATCAGGAACAGCGTGTCAGCAATATTGAGGTGGGAACAGGAAAAGAGGTGGTGCTGAACATTGAACTGGAAGAAAAGGCATTTATGGCCAAAGAAATAACCATTGTGGTTAAAAAGGATAAGAAAGAAGCCAACAACGAGATGGCCACTGTGAGTGCGCGGCAATTTTCAGTAGAAGAAACGCAGCGCTATGCCGGTGCACGGGGCGATGTTTCGCGCATGGCCGCCAACTTTGCCGGAGTATCCGGTTCTGACGATTCGCGCAATGACATCATTATCCGGGGAAATTCTCCGCTGGGCCTGCTGTGGCGGCTCGAAGGCGTGGACATTCCCAACCCAAACCACTTTGGCGGATTCGGCACCACGGGAGGCCCGGTGAGTATGCTAAACAACAACCTGCTCACCAACAGCGATTTCCTGACGGGAGCTTTTCCTGCCGAATATGGTAATGCCGTGGCCGGAGCATTTGACCTGAAGATGCGCAATGGCAACAACGAAAAGCGCGAGTACCTTTTGCAAATGGGTTTTAATGGCCTGGAAGCCGGGGCAGAAGGTCCCATAAATCGCGGCAAAGGTTCCAGCTATCTGGCCAACTACCGCTATTCTACCCTCGGCATTTTTGAGCTGGTGGGAATTAACTTTGGTGTGGTCGGCATTCCGCAGTACCAGGACCTTACCCTGAAGCTCAACTTTCCGCAGACCAAACTGGGAAGCTTCTCCCTTTTTGGCTTGGGCGGCATTAGCTGGATTGAAATGCTGGACTCCGAGCGCGACCCGGATGAATGGGATTTTAACCTGAATGGAACGGATACCCGGTATGGAACGCAAATGGGCGTGGTGGGCTTGAACCATATCGCCCGCATCAACACCACCACCTGGCTCAAGACCACGCTCTCCATAAGCGGACAGAGCGAATTCGCGGAGCTTGATTCTGTGGAGCGGAACGGGTTGCAACCTTCACCATTTTTCAGGGGCAGCACCCGCAATATCCGACAATCGCTTGCCCTTTCGCTCAATAAAAAATTCAGTGCTCACTTTACCACAGAAACCGGTGTGAGGCTAAACCGGATTTCATTCAAAACACTCGACAGCGTGGTGAGCAGGATAAACAACCGCTTTGTAACAACTGCCGAATTTGATGGCAGCACCTACACCCTCCAACCATTTGTACAGGGAAAATTTGCCATTACAGAGCACTTGGATATTTCCGGGGGCATAGCCTCCCAGTTCCTGTTGCTCAATAATGCTATCTCCGCAGAGCCGCGCGTGGGCATGAAATACCGCCCGTGGCGCAGCCATGCTTTCGGCCTTGCCTTTGGCATTCACAGCCAGATGCAGCCCTTGCAGGTATATTTCACCACCACCGAAATGGGCAATGGTACGCTCGCCAAAACCAACATGGACCTGGATTTCACCTACAGCAACCACTATATTTTTAGCTACGATTTTAATATTAGCGAATCATGGCGGCTTAAGTCGGAGTGGTACTATCAGGATATATACAATGTGCCCGTAATGAGCCGTCCAGACGCTTTCAGCATGTTGAACTTTGGGGCAGATTTCGGACTACCCTTCGTTGACAGCCTTGAAAATAATGGTTCCGGCCTCAACTACGGCACAGAGCTCACCATTGAGAAATTTTTCAGCAATAATTATTACCTGCTCTTCACCGGCTCCTTCTTCGAATCGAAATACCGCGGCAGCGACAACATATTAAGAAATACGGCTTTTAATTACAATTACATCCTCAACCTGCTTGGCGGATATGAATTAAAAATAGGCCAAAATAATTTCCTGGCAGGAAATGTAAAAGTATCGTACGCTGGCGGCAGAAATTATACACCCATCAATTTAGAAGAATCGGCAAGAGAAGGCCGCGCAGTTTATAACAACGACCTGGCATATTCAGAACAATACGATCCATTCTTCAAAACCAATGTGTTAATCTCCTTCCGTAACAATAAAAAGAAATACTCCCAGGAATGGATACTGAACGTGGAGAACATATTCAATACGCAAAACATCCTCACCCTGAGCTACGATCCCCAAACCCAGCAAGTGAGAAAAAACTACCAGCTTGGGCTGTTCATCGTGCCGCAGTATAGGATTGAGTTTTAGAGGGGTTGGTTTTGCCTCCGTTTCAAATATTTGTGGCAGGGCATAATCCGGTACGGTGGAACTGATTGATGGAAGCGGTAAGCTGGTGGAAGTTTATAAATCTCAAGGCCAGATTAATATTGCTAATCTGCGCATGGGCGTATACACCGTGAAAATAACATTGAGCGGTGCTGTACATTATAGAAGGCTGGTGGTGGTGAAGTAACACGCTCCTTCCCATAATTATCAACGCCCCATTCTGCTGTACGGAATGGGGCGTTTTTTTTATTATCCCCATTCCACCCAAGAAAGTGTATTGCAGTATTGAGTGGTTTGATTTAGGGCCAAATAATAAATAGCGGAACTCTTTGCAATAGTCCTTATTATTGGCGCTCATTTATCACTCGGCATGACCACATATTTTGTCAAAGAATACCAGCGTGAGCTAGAGAAGCTAATTCAATATGGTGGCTCAAGGAATGAATCGGCAATTCGGGGTGCATTTGATAACCTGCTTGGAAAGTACTGTGACAGCAAAGGCTTGATGCTGATCCCGGAACTGCCCTACGAACTCCCCAACAAAAAGACCGTCCGCCCGGATGGCACAGTGAAAGATTCGCTGCGTCTGCCATGGGGCTTTTGGGAAAGCAAGGACAAGTACGACACGCTGGACGAGGAGATTGCCAAAAAGCTGAAGCTGGGCTATCCAAAAAGCAATATCCTATTCGAGGATTCACAACAGGCGGTGCTGATACAGCATGGGGAAGAAACCATGCGCATCAACATGCGGGACGGGGAGGCGCTGGACCGCCTGCTCAATGCCTTCCTGAGTTACGAACGGCCAGAGGTACGGCAATTCAGGAGTGCCATCCAAAAGTTCAAGGAAGACATTCCAGAGGTGATTGAGGCACTGCGGGTAATGATTGATAAGCAGGCAACGGAAAACCCAAAGTACCGGCAGGCGCGTGATGAATTCCTGCAAATGGGCAAGCAGGCCATTTATGCCGAGCTGAGCGTGGACGATGTGCGCGAAATGCTCATCCAGCACATCTTGACGGACGAGCTTTTTTCCACGGTTTACCATGAATCGCACTTTCACCGCGACAATAACGTGGCGCAGCAGCTACAGGTAGTGATTAACACCTTCTTTAAAGGTGATGTGCGCAGGCAGTTGATGAACCGCGTGCAGCCTTTTTATGGCGCCATCCGGGAGGCTGCGGGCGCCATTAGCAATTATGAGGAAAAGCAGAAGTTCCTCAAGATCGTTTATGAGAACTTCTACAAAGTCTACAATCCTAAAGCGGCCGACAGGCTGGGCGTGGTGTATACGCCCAATGAGATTGTGAAGTTTATGGTGGAGAGCACCGACTGGCTGCTGCATAAACACTTCGGGAAGTTTTTAGAAGACCCGGGAGTTGACATCCTTGATCCCGCTACGGGCACAGGCACGTTCATCACGGACATTATGGAGCACATTAGCAAAGACAAGCTGGAGTACAAGTACCTCAATGAAATTCATGCAAATGAGGTGGCTATACTGCCCTACTACATTGCCAATCTGAACATTGAATACACCTTCCGCCAGCGCATGGGAAAGTATTTGGAATTCCCCAACATCTGCTTTGTGGATACGCTGGACAACATGGACTTTACCGGATATGGCCAGCAGCACGATCTTTTCAGCATTTCGCTGGAAAACACCGAGCGTATCAAGAAGCAGAACCGGAAGAAGATTTCGGTGGTGATTGGCAACCCGCCCTACAACGCCAAGCAGGAATTTTACAACCTGCAGAATGCCAACCGCAAGTACCCCTTCATTGATAGCCGCATCAAGGAAACTTATGTGAAGCAAGGCTCCGCGCAAAACCAGATCGTGCTGTACGACATGTATGTGCGGTTTATCAGGTGGGCAACCGACCGGATTCAGGAGAATGGTATTGTTGCCTTTGTCTCTAATAGTTCCTTCATCAACGGAACCGCGTTTGATGGATTTAGAAAGGTAATTGAGAAAGAATTCAGTTCCCTGTACGTGGTGAACTTAAAGGGAGATGCAAGAACAGCAGGCGAACCCAGGCGCAAGCAAGGCGGGAACATCTTTTCCGATCAAATCAAAGTGGGTGTTGCCATTTACTTTCTAATCAGGAGAGAAGAAGAAAAGGGCGAGCGCATTAAGATTTACTACAATGAGATTGAAGATTACGCAAAGGCTGACCGGAAGTTGGATTTCATTGCCAAATCACGAATAAAAGACATTTCATTTCAGCACATTATTCCGAGCCAAAAGCATAATTGGATCAAACTCACCGATAACAACTTTGACGACTTGCTCCCAATAATAGACAAAAAGGTGAAGACCGGGAAAAGCGAGAAGGCTGTATTTAAACTGTTTAGTTCGGGAATTAAGACCCAGCGCGATGAATGGGTTTATGATTTCAATAAAGATACGCTGGAAAAGAAGGTGAAATACCTGATTGAGGTTTATGAGAAAACCCGGAAGAACCCTAAGTTTTCTGGTAAAATGAGCATTAAGTGGGACAGGGAACTGAATAAATATTTTGAAAGAAACATCAGCAAAACTTATACAACTGATCAAATTATAAAAGGAGCTTTCAGACCATTTGTAAATCAATGGTTTTACTTTGATAGACATTTAAATGCTATGAATTATCAGTGGCGGGAAATAATGGCTGCTCAAGTAAATACGGTTATCACCTTTAATGCACCTGGCAATAGTAAGGATTTCTTTTGCTTAGCCACAGATAAAATTGCCGACCTTCATTTTACA
Source organism: Bacteroidia bacterium (assembly GCA_040880525.1). Classification (NCBI taxonomy): domain Bacteria; kingdom Pseudomonadati; phylum Bacteroidota; class Bacteroidia; species Bacteroidia bacterium. The sequence goes on along the minus strand of JBBDIG010000005.1, from coordinate 4,826 downwards.
GGAGATTCTCAATGTATTCCGCTTTATCGCAAATTAGAAAAAGGCAGAACCGACAACATCACCGCTTGGGGCCTGAAACAATTCCGCGAGCACTACAATGACAAAAGCATCACGGCCGAGGACATTTTCCACTACGCCTACGCAGTGCTGCACAACCCGCATTACCGCGAGAAATACGCCCAAAACCTGAAGCGTGATTTCCCGCGCCTGCCGTTCTATGAGGATTTCGGCCAGTGGGCAGCATGGGGCAAAGAACTTATGGACCTGCACATCAACTTTGAAAATGCAGAACCCCACCCGCTGAGGAGCGCAATAGAAAAGGGGGAATCGATACCCAACCAAAAATTAAAGACACTGCTAAAAGCCGATAAGACAGACGGGAAAATTTTTCTTTCCAGTGGAAAAACTTCAATCCAGCTTAGCGGCATTCCGCAGGAAGCCTGGCAGTACAAGCTCGGCAACCGCTCAGCCCTGGAGTGGGTGCTGGACCAATACAAACCCAAAAAACCCCGTGACAAAACCATCGCAGAAAAATTTAATACGTACGATTTTGAAGAATATATTTTTGACGTGGCAGAACTGCTGAAGAAAGTGTGTACGGTGAGTTTGAGGACGGTGGAGATTGTGGGAGAGATGGGGGATAATATTAAGATAAATTAATAGTAACCAATGAGTACAGACATCTATAGATTAGATCACCTTCTTAAAATAGACTACAACAGGAATGACTCTCATTTTAGAAATATTCTTCCTGTATTTTATTTAGCAACGGGCATTTATACCTTGGCAGATGAAGTACGAAAAAGAGAAGAGAACGTTTTTCTTGAGCATAAGGGAGGGAAAAATCCCGAACCCGACAAATGGTCTGCTGCACTTACAGAAGGAGTTGAATGGCAACTTCGATGTGCAGCTTTCCGTGGTTAATTTGGTGGGAAATGTCGTGCTTTCCCGCGAGGCTTCAGCTTCCGGTACTTTCTCTCAGACGCTGGATTTGGCAGAGGTTGCTGCTGGGCGGATTGGTGGGGATGTTTGGGTTGGGAAGGTTGTGAGGAGATAGGATTGATCGGAAAGATTTATATTTGGAGCGCAGGTTCTCGTAGGGAGGGCCTGCGCTTTTATCAACCTTAAAAATGATTTACCATGATAACTATTCCATTATTTGAAGCCTGCGTAGCTATCGGAGGTCGACCAAACAAATACATTTCACCCGTGGACTATTTGAATGATGTTACTCAAAACTCCAAAGAAGTTGTGAAAGGAACTTTGTTTGTGGCACTTAGGGGAAATCGCGTGGACGGGCACGATTTTATACGGGAGGCACAAAACTCTGGGGCAATTGCAGCTGTGGTTGAATATGAAGTAAAGGACCTTGATATCAATATTCCTCAATTGATAGTACCCTCTACGGTAGAAGCGTTGGGTAATTTAGCCAGAATTTGGAGAGGGAGACTAAAAATTCCTTTAGTGGCGGTTACGGGTAGCGTTGGCAAAACCAGCACAAAAGAATTGATCGCTCACACATTGGAATGTAAATATAAAACTCATAAAAGCAGGAAGAATTTCAATAATCAATTAGGTGTTCCAATAGAACTTTTGAAATTACAAAAGGAGCATCAATGCTCCGTTGTTGAGTTAGCCATGAGAGGGCTTAATCAAATAAATTATTTGTCGAAGATTGCGAGACCTACTATCTCGGCCATTACCAATATCGGAATGTCCCACATGGAAATGCTTGGAACACGTGAGAATATCGCAAAGGCAAAGGCGGAAATCTATGAAGGCATGGATTCAGAGGCGGTGATCATACTAAATAAGGATGATCAGTTCTTTGATTTTATAAAAGAATTGGCGAACTGCAGGGTGGTTTCATTTGGAGAAAACAAAGATGCTGATGTAAGAATAAGTGATATTCAATTAAATCAGGCTGGCAATCCCACTTTTAGGTTGAATGGGGTCCCTATTACAATGGTTAATTGTTTAGGTAAACATCACGCATATAATGCGGCTATAGCATACACCGTAGGTATGGAACTTGGAGTCAAGCAAGAAGATATAGCCAATCGCATTTCTACTTCTTACACCCCAGAAGGCAGAGGTGTGGCTTCTACAGCCAAAATTGGGGCAATACTTTTAGACAGCACCTATAATGCTGCCCCGGACTCGATAAAAGCAGCTTTATATACCCTTTCTGAAATGAGGCAAAGAGGGAAGCGAACGGTTGCGGTGATTGGCGAAATGTTAGAGTTGGGAACTCATAGTGAAGAAGCGCATCGGCATATTGGGAGGTTAATGGCAAAGCTAGGGGCAGTCGAGGCGCTCGTAACGGTTGGTGAATATGCAAAATTTATTGGTGAGGAAGCAAAAATAAATAATTGGGAGCATTTCGAAAATTCAATTCTCGCCTCAAAACATTTGTTGAATGCCATTGGCAGAAATGACATTGTTCTATTACAAGGATCTCAGGCAGTCTCACTTGAGATAGTGGTAAGAACACTGGAAAATGGCAAATTAGATGTTTGAGCAAGGTAGTAGATATTCAATCTTGGTTCGGATACAGCCCATCGGCAGTTTTTGATAGACAATTTGGGCGGGTCCATGATTGAGTTTGAGCATCGCTGCTCAATAGCTTATTAAGCCCGAAATATGTTCTTAGACCCGCTACTCTTCACCTTATCAAATTCCTTGTCACCTGATTGATAGTGGATCTCTCTAAGATGATCTATGCTTTTAGGATTGCTATTCTTTATAATAGAATAATAATTAAGTTTAATTTTAAAAACCTTGGTTAAGTTGGCCAAGGTTGGCATAATCTCTATCTGAGGCATTCGCTTTTGATTGGATTCATACATAAGATGATAAAAGGTGCTCCAAAAAACTGCGGCTTTATCACAGTAGATTGAATCTGGGGATCCAACAACAGAATAGCAGTGGTATTTGGGAATGAAACGTTGCGCCAGTTCAAAGCGGGCTGCTTCACAAGCAGATAAGAAGAGCCTTCTGTAGGAGAGTTTCTCCTGAATAATATCTTCCAATAAGTCAAACGATATATAATCAAATGTTGTAGAGATTCCTTCTTCATTTCCATGACATGATATATGTAAGAACCCAAAATTAGATTTTTGAAATTCTTTGATCGCATGTTTAAACTCTTTTTTAGTCCTTAAGTAAAAGTAAGTATTTGGAATTTGACAGATATCCAGAATAGATTTAAGTATTTTGCCATCAAGGTTTCCCTTCTTCTCATCCTCTAGTTCCATTGATTCGATTATGAATACTCCGTAGTCGGGCTTGTCATTAATCATCTTCATATGCTCTGGGTTTGGCTTGTCGCAGGTTCGTTATAAAGCCTGCTGTCCTTAAAGACCGGTGATAAACTCTGGTCTTAAAGCATTTTATAATGGTTATTGTTGTAGCATTTCGAACTCACCCCCTGGCGCGAGGATGCCCTCGTGCCTTTGCCGATCTACTCAATGCGTCAATAGCAGCCGTTCGGCCACCAGTTGCGTCACCAACGTCTGCCCTTCCATCTGAAACCGCCTAAGCATGGAGCGGCCTGCATTCACCATCATTTCCTGCTCAAAGTGACACTTTTAGCCAAATTTGCGCTGAGGGGCCAAAGTCAACCGCTTATCTTGATACTTCCGTCATCAACTTCCCTTTTGCAGATGATGCACCTGACCTGAAAAAGATCACGGAGGATTTTTTTGAAAACTATGTGGCTGCCGAATTTTACCATACTTGTGTGTGCGACTTTGTAGTTCAAGAAATCAACAAAACCACGGACGAGGGCAAAAGGAACCGGTTGTTGAACGTGATTGTCCAATACCCCATAAAAGTTTTGCCTATCGAAGGCCATGAGGGCTCCTTCAGTTTGCGCGCGTTTAGCCAAGCGTAACGCGTGCAGTCCAGGATTTTCAGGAGGGCCAACAGGTAAAAAATAACATTCATGCGCAAAAAATATTTTGGCTCTTTTGTCATCAATCCAAAGGTAACGTTGGAAACCATTTCTGTCTTTACTAATTTGGCCCCATGAAAAAGATACGATTTATTACAGCCGCGTTAATGTTGATGCTTCTGATATTGAGCTCCTTTGTGGGAGACGACACACCGGAGAAAAATAGTTTGGGAAAGTTTTTCTCTGTAAAAGGAATTACGATCTTTTACATGGCAGAGCCCATTCATGAGTATGAAATCCTGGGAACTATTAAGGGCGTGGAGGCGACTCATTTTGGCCCGCAGGCAGCTTTGAGCACTGCGATAGAAAAATTCCAAAAGAAAGGCATAGAAGCCGATGCGCTTCTTTTGAAGACGGAAGATATGGATGTAGGTACGATTATAAAATTCAGCGACCCCGAACTTTCGGATGATGAGAAGAATATTGGCAAAACTTCATTGGTAAATAATACTTACATGTTTTTTAAATCAAATCCAATACAAGAGTATGAAGTAATTTGTGAAATAAAAATTGGGCATCCTGGAAATATAGGGCCTGGTGCTATGATGCATGAACTTTGGATGAAAATGAATAGAAAATGCCCTGAAGGAGAAGCACTGATTTTATCTACAAATTTATTAAGAGCCGAGGTAGTGAAATTTAAATAATGAATGCACACCAATTTTTATTGTTGGCTTTTTCCGGCAAAGGCATGCATGCGCCCACCGTGGTGCAGCCGCATCGAAAGATGAAAAGAGGTTAAAGTACATCCCAAGAAAATCTTCAGTTTGCGCGCGTTTAGCAAAGCGTAACGCGTGCAGTCCAGGAATATTAAAGAATAGGTATAGGCGCTTAGGTAGCAATATGTTATTTTTGCTCCATGTTAAAGAGA
>JBBDIG010000004.1 GCA_040880525.1 Bacteroidia bacterium | reverse complement strand
CAGACCTAAATTAAAATGTGATTTTACTCCAGCTTATTAGGGGGCTAAGACAGTTGCGGTACTTGAAGCTGAAGAGGAAGTTGTAGATTGATTAACTTCCCATTCTTCTAAGCCTTCTAGCTCTATGGCATGTATAACTTTATTCCCACTAAAAGAATAGGGTGTATAATGGGGGTACTCAGCAATTAATGGATCTACTGCGAAAAATCTTCCCAATCTTGGGTCGTGCATTCTATACTTGAAATTGACACTGTTCCCTTCACCTTTAACTTCATCATCTTTTTCCTGCCCCTGGAAGCCGTAACGATAAGCCTCCGTAGCAAAAGATCGTCCCGTCATCACCATCCCAAACGGATAGTAGTCCTGGGGCCGATAAAATATCCGCTTTATAGTAAGCAAGGGCGCCTGGATTAATGGCGTCCTCAACCTCTGTTTTCTTATCTGTTATCACCGTGAGCACATTACCTAAATGGTTGGAAAGTTCATAATGTTTCTTCCCTATCAGACGATAAGCATCAGTTGTACTCACCTGATGTTCCCCGCTTCCCTCTGTACCAGATACATGGTTCCAGTAGATGGCCAGATCACTGCGTGCTATACCCAACCTGCTGCTGCCATACATCGGGTGTTCGCCTAATCTGAAGAAGTCAGTCAAAGCATCAGTATTGATAGTAATGGCTTCCTCAACAGCATCGGCCGTGGCTTGGTCAAAATAGGTGGCAATATGGTCTAATAGGTCCTCCAGGTCATAAAGCGAGGCAATGGTGGAGCGGTATACGGCTTCCAATTGGTCTACCACAATGCCCAGAAAGCTGCTATTGTTATTGTTATACAATTGGGTAAGCAAAGACTCCAAGTCATTATATGATAAAAGCGCATTAACCAGGGCGCTTTTATCCCAATTCAGGAGGTCTGTAAACATACCGCAATTACCCTCTGCTGAATTTATCCAGGAAACTATAATACTGAGGTTATAAGTTGCTGCATCAATATAAGTGAAAAGTGAATTGCCACCACCCATCTGTCCTTCTATAAAAGCAATAACATTTTTTGAGGACTGTGAATATACCGGCTGCGATGTCAGGAAGGTTGCAATACCATGGGCAGGTATTCCTTGTAGTTCGTTAAGCATGGATGCTCGCGCCAGAAGGTGAAATATAAGTATCTATAAAAATATTATTGGCTAAACAGGATGTCCGCAATGTCCTTCTTCAAATTCCCATATCTTTTTATCCTCTCCTTCTTCTAATTGCTTATAAACCGCGAAAATATCCGTATTAGGAGGAACGTCTATTGCGTAAAGCCTCTCGTCTGCTTTTTCATAAGTGCATCCCAATATTTCTAACGGACTCCAAAATTTAATAAATTCTGAATTAGTAATTTCAGGCAGAAGAAAAATTCTATAAGTAGAATGACCTGAAGGTTTAACAACCTTGTGGAAAATATTTAATTCATTTTCCTTAACAGTCGCAACAACATCATCTAATCCGATACCTCTAATATAAAAAGGAACATTTCTTATTTTAAACGTATTTTTTTCACCTAATTTTTCCGCCCAAACACTCTCGCTTGCTCCACTATGCCAATGAACAGGTAAGTAAAAATACACCTTACACAAATTTTTATCTACATTATTCATTTTAAATTATTGTCCGGTTGATTGTCCCCCGGATGATCTCAAAGATTCCGGTAATAAAGAATTAACAAATTCCTCTGCTGTCATAGTACTATTTTGTAAGTTACAGGTCCTACAGGAATTGTTTGAATTTGAACTGGAATTATTTCCGTTCCTAGCTTTAGGTACCGCATGGTCATAATTCCTTTGATTAGGACGGGATTCTTTTATTGTTTCAGTGCCCCACGCTAGCGCGAGTCCTGATCGTTTTTTGGTGTCCTGCCTGATTGTTTCACTTGATTAAATTACCTTTAGCAAAATTAAGATTCATGAGCAGGAAATACAAGTTTCACGACAAAGAAGGACTTTACTTCGTAAGCTTTGCCACGGTCTATTGGCTGGATGTTTATGAGTTAGATATAGTACATGGAGATAATCTTACGGTGTATTTTGATCGAGATATTACCTTAGATATCGGCATTTATAAAAACTAGGGTAATATTTGTTTTGGCCTACACTATAGCAATTTATCCACAACTGTCATTTAGACTGATCAAGAAAGAGCATTCAGGACTGAGGAGATCCTGTGCAGCATAATTTATTTAACTAAAACCGGGATTGATGGTTAAGTTTGCCAAATGTCAAAGAAGCCTCTTTTTATCGTAATTGAAGGTGTGGATGGAAGCGGGAAAAGCACTCAGATCGAACTGCTGAAGTCGAACTTCCGGAAGGTAAACCGCCAGGTGCTGGAGACGCACGAGCCAACTGATGGGCCTGTCGGGATCCTCCTCAAGAATATCATGACGGGCAGAATTGTGGCTGACCCCTCCACCACTGCTGCGCTTTTCCTGGCTGACCGGCTCGACCATATCACCAATTCTTTGAACGGTATGAAGAAGCGCCTGGATGAGGGTTTTAACATTATTTGCAGCCGGTATTATTTCTCAAGTTATGCCTTTCAAAGTGAATATGTTCCTATAGATTGGATTGTACTCTGCAACAGTTTGTGCAAAACGTATCTGAAACCGGATTTGATTTTTTATCTGAATGTTGATCCCAACGTTTGCATTAGCAGGATCAATAAAGGCCGGGCTGATAAGGAGATCTATGAGAACCTGAAAAAGATCACGGACACGCATAAGGCGTATCTGAAAGTATTTAAGGATTGGGGGGAGGATGAGAATATACATGTAGTGGATGGGGAACAATCCACCCAGACAATTGCAGAGGAGATCTGGAAGATTACGGGTCAACACATGGATTAACTGATATTCTCCGGCCATCAGAATCTGCACGTATTTAGCGCGTTCCTTTCTTGCAGTAAAACCTGGAAATGATGCCCGATCAATTGTTATATCACTTTCTCCATTATTTTTTCCTGGTCTTTCATTCCGCCATTATCATCTTCAATCTCTTTGGCTGGATTTGGAAAAAAACGCGCGTGGCCAATCTTATCTTGCTGCTGCTCACTGCATTTTCATGGTTCGTACTCGGACTTTTTTATGGCATTGGTTATTGCGTGAGCACTGACTGGCACTGGAGCATAATGCGCAAAATCGGCATTACAGGCCTGCCGTCATCCTACACAGAATACCTGATGGAGACTTTGCTAAAAGTTGAGGTAAGTTCATCGTTCGCAGATATACTTACCGGAGGCTCTTTTGCCTTGGCAATGATCCTCTCGGTGGTGCTGAATATTCGCGACTACAGGCGGAAGAAAAATTAACGGAAGCCCGCTGCATCACCAGGTTAATCTGACGAGCGTGTATCCTTGTCTTAAATGGAATCCCGGGATCAGCATAGCATTGGCTGAAACCTGCCTGGCTTCGCGGATGACCAGTCTGCCAGTATATTCGTTGCCGCTCAATATCAACTCTCCGTCCATCGTGCCGGAACCATCATAGCGGTAGCTCATCAGATTCGGGTTTTTGCGCGTCATATCATTGAACAAAAACCTGATATGCTCAGGAAGCACCACGGTTTGGTAGGAGCTGTAGTAGGCTCCGTCATTCAGCGTTACCTGTTCCTTTTTAATTACATCATATCGCCTGAGTCTTCCAGTGTTGCTGATGGAAAGCGCGATAATATTATTGAGATAATAATAGTAGCGAATATATCCGCGTGGCACCGGGCTCACGACCATGTCCACGCTCCTGCGGCTCACGTCCACTTCCTCTGCTGATATGATGGCATCCCCATTCGATTTCAGGGCAATGTCTTCCAGATAGAAGGAAAGCAAGCCGGGGTCTCCGGAAAATTTTCCCAGCGCCTTGTCCAGCAGATCTTGCGGAAAGTACTCATAACGGCTGAAGAAACTGTCATTGTCCAGTTGCAGCCTTCCGTATAAATTGCCTTCATCAAACATTGAAGTTCGTGAAGAGAAAAAACCTGCAAAGACGACAGCGTTATTTACACGATCGTGGGCAAGCAGCACCTGCGTGGCATAAGCCGTATCATCATTCAGCGGATAACTTTGCCGGGTTCCGTCAATGAGCGACTGATAATATAAAGTGCATTTGCTTCTGTAGTCAGGATCGCTGGCGGGGTAGGAGTGTACGATCGCGAAGATCCCGTCCTTCGCGATCAGCCATTCCTGCAGCCATGAGGAAGCATTTGGCGGGAGATTTACGGGCACCCCCCGGATACTGGAAAATCCCGTATCGGCTGCAAAAAAAAGGAGTTCTTCCCGCTCCATCGCTTCCCAGGGATCATAAGCAATAATGAATTCATCGCCATTATCAGAAAGGCGAATGGCCAGCGGCATTCTGCGTGCATCGGGAGTATCTATCGTCAGCACCGTTTGTTCCTTCTTTATCTCCTTCAGTTCATTATTCAGCGTCATTACTTTCAGCAGCAACTGCTGATCTTCCTTCTTATATGCGGTGTAAAACAAGAGGGTCCGTCTATTCAGGAAAAAGGCTTTCTGGAAATATTGGTTTTTACGGAAACGGATTTTACGTGTTTCCTCAAAATCAAGGTCGGGACTATAAAAATCCAGGAATACTTTTTTGTGCTCATTGCGCGGATTGTAGCGCCTCAGCAGAATGCCGTTTTCATCGCTCCCGATAATGTCTGTGTGGATCTGGTTCTTATTCAACCTGCGGGCTTCAGACCATTCAATATTTTGTGCCCAAAGACTTCCGCTCACAAAATGACCGGACAGAAAGACAATCAAGGGAAAGCAACTGCGTACAGTAAAAATACTTACTTTTTTTAAACACACTACCGGAAAATACTGTTTTAGATTCATTGAAAAATTCACAAAAACTTTCGATTAAGATGAAAAAAATTGCACTGCTACTGTTGATGATGAACTCCTACACTTTTGCTAATGCCCAACAGGGCCTGCATATAGGAGCTGAAGGGGCGGGTAAATTACGCTTTATTATGAATCAAAATACGTACGGAGATCCGGAGTATGAATACGCGCCCACGGTGGGCTATACCGCAGGCTTTGTATTAGGATACAATTTCGTTGACTTTTTTGGATTCCAGATAGAAGCGAATTATTCATTGCAGGGGCAGAGCTATGAAGAAGTAAAAGATAATCTTAGTGTAACGCGAGATGTGGAACTTCGTTATTTCGAGTTTCCTGTAATGCTAAAATACACAGCTCCTGAAGCCAGCACGCGCTTTTTCGCGATGGGCGGAGTGCAATTCAGCAGCCTTCATAAAGCCAGGATAGACTATTTCAGCGGCAGTGAAGACCGAAGCACTCCAAATGCAAAACCGCGTTTTGAAAATACCGATGTAGCGCTCGTTCTGGGTACAGGCGTAGATTTCGATCTTTTCCTGAATTTGTATGCCACCATCGGATTGCGGTTTACTTATGGATTCGTGGATATTAATGATGGCGAGTGGCGCATCCCCAACCTGAGCGGTAATTACAATTCCTCCCGGAATGGAAGCGCAGGAGTAAAGGCCGGCATCCATTACCAGTTTTAAATGCTGAGGGGAAATTTGTTGTTTCTGGTAATTTGTAATGGCAGGCTCACCGGGAGCATGCGTTAGGCTGTCGCTAAACGCGCGCTAACTGGGAAACTTACCTGCTGCCATAAAATACTGTCTGCGAGGAGCAACGGCAATGGTTTTATAGCTTCTAGAAACTTAATGCGCAATGATTTTACCGGTAAATATCCTTTGATCCCGGATGGCCCTGTAAAAATAAATTCCGCTTGAAAAGGGGAAAGGACTATTAATAGACGACTGATTAAATGTAGAATTAAAAATTATTTTTCCTGAAAGATCAAATATCTCAATTTTCGTTTCTGCAGCATCAGGCATTGAAATACTCAATTGTCTTTGAGAAATTGAAATGGCCGGCTGCCCGTGTTTCTTGTCTGCAACGCCCGTCATCACGGCAAGTCCGGTTACTGGTATATCCAGCGCAGAATTATCGGGATCGCTGGTGGTAAGGGTCAGTGTCGCGTTTATTTGCCCGTTTACAGTTGGAGTATAGTGAAAAACGAAAACGCCAACCTCTCCGGGCGAAATGGAGCCTGCAGAGGACAACATCGTAAAGCCCGGCTGATCAAACTGCGCGTTGCTGATGGTGAGGTCGCTGTTTCCACCGGCATAAAGGTGAAACCGATACGGAGCCGTTGAGTCCACCAGCACTCCCCCAAGATCAATGGTGTCTTCGGCTGGCAATGCTTCTATCACAACCGGTGCGGTGGAAGTCCCGGAAATCCGCTGAATTCGCTTCAGAAATTCAGGATGATCTATGAACGGATTCCGGTTTTTCTGCTCAGTAAAAATATCCTCGTTGCGCTGTTTTTCCGCTTCATCCGGTGGAAAGCTGGCTGCCCACTCGCGCAGCACGGTTTCCTGCGGTTGCACAAAATTGCTGTAGTCCTGGTATCTAATGACAAAATAAAACAATGCCCGTGCAGAAGCGCCTTTCTGCTCGTCTCTCGGTTCAAACGCAGTGCTGTTGCTTTGCGATCCGCCCACATTCCAGGAAGGATTGCTTACGTTGCCAAAGGGCTTGTTGCCGCGCTCTGAATTCGCGCCAACATCCGTGGGGAATAAGTGGAACAGGTCAGTCCGCATCGGTTCCTGGCTGTTGAAAAGGCTCTGGGGAAAGGTATGCTCCGTATTAAAGTTGTAATTATTCTGGGCATCTATGCGGTTGTTATAGCCCACAGCCAATCGCCCGGTATACACGCATTCCAGCGTATTACTGCTGGCTCCCTGGCCGTTTACCCGCTGATTGTCAATTTCCATATACATCTTATCCCTCGCCACATTGTAGCTGAAGGATGTATGGCCAGAAATCAGCGTTTTCAATGCACTCTTCAATGGTTCCTCTGAAAGGTTCTGCGTGCTGCTGTAGTAAGTGCCGGGATATTTACCCACTCCGCGAACGTCCACCGGCAAGGTGCCGTGCGGCCCTGCCAGGTCCAGTATAATCTCGGAGTTGTATGAGATATTATGGCGCGGGGCGAACCGGATCCAAAAGCTATAATTATCTGAGGGAGTAATCGTCAGCGCGGTATCCATCACCTGAAATTCCAGTTGTAAACTGATCAGACGCTGCACGTCAAGGTCATCGGAAGTATTGTTGGTGAGCACTACTTCAAAACTATCAGGCGCTCCTGTTTCCACTTCTCCAAAATTCACGAGGTCAGTACTGAGTGTTTGGCCATTAAGAATACCGGAAAAAAGAACCAGACAAAAAATTTTAATCTGAATAAGGCACTTCATTTTTTAGTAATTTTTAAACAGGTTATTCAGCAACGTTTTAAATAATTTGAATTTAATATTCAAATACATTTTTGATTAAATCAGGTGGTATAAACTGAATTAAACAGAACGTAATCTGTAGTCAGATCTGTGCCCCAGGCAGTGGCTGAAGCGTCTCCGTTGTGCAAATCCAGCTTTACATAAATATGGGATTCGCGAAGGAGCTTTTTCATATAATTCCGGTCGTAGTCCAGCGGTGTTCCCAGTGCCAGTACCTGGATGAGTTTTTTTTCATCGCCCATATAAAGATCTACCTCCTCATAATCAAAAGGCACTTCGGCATTGCCTGCGGCACAAACGATACGACCCCAATTCGGGTCGCGCCCAAACATGGCTGTTTTTACCAGCGCTGAACTTGAAATGGCACGGCAAATTTTCCGGGCTATTATTTTTTCCGGAGCATTTACCACATGATACGTAATGAGCTTTGAAGCCCCTTCGCCATCCGAGATAATAAGCTTGGCAAGGTGCTGCATCATTTCCCGCAGCTTTCGCAAAAATATCGTGTAATTATCATCGCCCTCCGATTCTATCACTTCATTTTCGGCCATCCCGTTTGCCAGCACCACCACCATGTCACTGGTAGAAGTATCCCCGTCTACCGTGATCATGTTGAAAGTTTCGTCCACAGTATCCTTTACTGCTTTCTGTAGCAAAGCCGGTGAAATGGCAATATCTGTCACAATAAAGGCGAGCATAGTTGCCATATTTGGATGGATCATTCCGGAACCTTTTGCAATTCCGGCCATATTAATTTCCCGGCCATCAACTTCAAATTCCAGGAAGCCTTCTTTTGCAAAAGTGTCAGTTGTTAAAATGGCGTTGGCGGCAAAAGATCCGGCATTTGACTTATTGCTTAATTTAAATACAATATCCCTGATCCCCTCCACAATATTTTCTGTAGGGAAAGGCTCACCAATAATACCCGTAGAGGCCACAAGCACCGAGGTTTCTTTAATATTCAACATTTCTGCTGCCGTTTTTACCATAGCTTTTGCGCCTTCGTAACCCTGTTTGCCGGTGCAGGCATTGGCATTTCCGGCATTTACCACAATGGCTTGTGCAATTCCGGTTTTAATATTTTCACGCGAAATTTTAATGGGTTCGGCCGGCACCTTGTTTTGGGTGAAAACGGCAGCCGCACTTGCCGGCACTTCCGAATAGATCAATGCCAGGTCTCTGCGCAGCGATTTCACGCCTGTATGCGATCCCCAGCATTTTATACCTCTTACGTTTGTCAGGTTTTTTATCATCATTTTAATTATGGATTCATTGGAATTTGATGCAGTCCTTCGTGCTCGCTGAAACCGAGCATAATATTCATATTTTGAACGGCCTGGCCCGCTGCACCTTTTACTAAATTATCAATTACGCTGATCAGGATAATGTTATTCGTCCGCTCATCATAATCCACGTAAATATTACAATAATTACTGCCTCTTACTTCTTTAATGGCAGGAGGATTTTCAGTAATTCTCACAAAAGGTTCGTTTTGGTAAAAGTCCTTATACAGCGCATTCAGCTTTTCCCTACTGGTTTTTTCTGCAGGTTGCGCATAAATGGTGGAAAGTATGCCGCGATCAACCGGCAACAGATGAGGCGTAAATTGAATGGGCGGCATATCTCCAGTTAATTCTTCAAGTGTATTTTGTATTTCAATGGTATGCCGATGGGTTTTAATTCCATACGCCTGGAAATTGTCACTTACATTTGAATAATGCGTTACGGGTTTAGCTTTAATTCCCGCTCCGGTAATTCCCGATTTCGCATCCACAATTATTGTAGAGGTTTTCAGCATATTACTCTTGCAAAGCGGGGCAAGTGCAAGGATTGCAGAAGTAGGATAACATCCGGGATTGGCCACGAGCCGGGCATTCTTCACTTCATCGCGAAAAAGCTCCGGAAGTCCGTAAGCAGCCTGCTCAAAACCTTCCTTGTATGTGTGATCCTTCTGATACCATTCCGTATACATCGCTGGCGAACTTAGTCGAAAGTCGCCAGACAGATCAACAATGCGGAATTTTTTCTGCGCAAACCGCCTCACATATTCCATTGAAATACCATGAGGCAGCGCCAGGAAAACCAGGTCAGCTTCCGCCTGATCTATCTGCTCAGCCTTGCCGAGGCGGTCGTCCACTATGCCCTGAAATGACCGGTGAACATCCGAGAATTTTTCCCCTGCCCGGCTTTCAGAGGTGATGAGGGCAATTTCTACTTTATCATGGTTTTTTAAAATCCCAACCAGCTCCGATCCTGTATATCCTGTGGCGCCAATTATCGCAACTCTTTTTTTATGCATTTTCTTTTAATTTATTTAATGATAATATTAAAACACTCACCAATAATTCCAGTTCCGGGTATCCGATGTTGAGCGGGGGAACAAGCCGCAAAACGTTGCCTGCTGTGGAATTGGCCAGTACACCTCTGCTCAGCATTTCTGCTACCAAAGGTTTTGTTTCAAATTCAAATTCAATTCCCAGCATCAGACCCAGACCTTTTATTTTTTTAATAGAAGGTTCATTCAAAGAATTAATTTGCTGACGCAGCCATTTGCCTTTTTCATCTGCGGCTTTCAGCAGGTTTTCGTCTTCTATCACCTTTAGCACGGCCAGGGATGCTGCACATACCAGCGGGTTGCCGCCAAAGGTAGTCCCATGATCTCCAAAATTTATAGCAGCGCTCACCGCTTCAGTGGAAAGAACAGCCCCGATGGGAACGCCCCCGCCAAGCCCTTTAGCCAGTGTCATAATATCCGGCTGCACGCCATAATGGTCCTTGGCAAACCATTTTCCTGTACGGCCTATTCCGGATTGGATTTCATCGAAGATCAGGACGGTGTTGTTTTCATCACAGAGTTGACGCAATTGTTGTAGATATTCAGGTTGGGCCTCTATTATTCCGCCTTCGCCCTGCAAAGGTTCCACAATTACTGCCGCTACTTCCTCGTTCAGGGCGGCTGCTACTGCGTCTATATCATTAAACGGCACCTGGATAAATCCTTGAGGAATTGGCTCAAATCCGTTTTGCATTTCTTTTTTCCCTGTGGCGATCGTGGCCAGTGTACGCCCATGAAAGCATCCATGCATTGAAATTATGTTTCCGCCCCGGCCTATGCTGTGGGCGTGTTTCCGTGCAATCTTCAATGCACCCTCCACGGCCTCTGCACCGCTGTTGGTCAGGAAAACGCGGTCGAGTCCCGATATTTCTGCAAGCTTTTGGGAAAGGTGTGCCTGTGGTTCGCTCAGGTAAAAGTTTGAAATATGGATCAGCTTTTCTGCCTGTTTTTGAATAGCCTCAACCACTGCCGGATGGCAATGCCCCACGCTGTTTACCGCAATGCCGGCTACCGCATCAATGTATTCCTTTCCTTCCACATCCCATACCTTAGCGCCCTTTCCTGAAGCCAGGGTAATCGGGTATCGTTTAAAAGTCCGGAGATAATATTCCTGGTCAATCTCATGGAATTTTTGATTGGTGTTTTTCATCTTATTGTTTCGTAATCAATGTTCCTGTTTGAATATTTTCTACAGCTTGAATGATTTGCCGGGGCTTTGTGCCATTGATAATTCTTGCTGCGTGTGCACCATTCTCCAGCGCTATCATGCATGATTCCACCTTCGGAAGCATTCCTCCCCGGATCGTTTTGTTCGCAATCAGCCTTTCAATATCAGCGGGATGGAGCTTTGGTATCAACGTGCTGCTGTCATTCATGTCGTTCATCAGCCCGTCCACATCCGTGAGCACAAGATATTGCCCGGCATGAAGCGCACCTGCCAAATGCCCTGCAAACATATCAGCATTGATATTATAGGTATTGCCCGCAGAATCGGCAGCCAGGCAGGTAATGACGGGCAAATATCCGTTTTCGAGCAGGAGGTGCAATAGACGGGTATCCACGTGCGCCACATCGCCCACTTGCCCAAGATCGTAGATTTCTGTAATCCCTTCCACAACTTTCTCGTGGAGCCTTTTAGCGGCAGTTACCAGGCCTCCGTCCTTTCCTGAAAGGCCCACTGCCTTATACCCAAGTTGATTTATGATGCCCACCAACGAACTATTTACCTGCCCTTTGAGTGCCATCTCCACGTGCTTCAGCGCTTCAGGTGTGGTTTTCCTGTGGCCGTCAATAAACTCTGATTCTATTTTAGCTTCCTCCAGTGCTTGCTTAATAAACGGCCCTCCGCCATGTACAATCACAATATGATAGCCTTTGTCATTAAGCATACAGAGGTTTTGCAGCACCTCTTTCTTAAGATCTTCATTGCTCATGGCATTGCCGCCATACTTTACTACCAGGACATTTTTTGAATTCATCAGGCTATTTTTCAAATTGAAATAAATTAAACGGCATTTTTGTTTTAATTTGAAATTAAAGTAGCAGCCTTTAATATTTGCTTCAAAAGTAAAATTAATCTATTTGTTTAAAATTTGGCAGATTCCGGATTTTTATTTAATACAAATAAAATAACTAAGCAGGTCCTTTTTTTAAACCGGATAGAGCACACCCAAAAAGGGAAAAGTACATGGATTTATTTAAGGATCAGAAATAATTTTAAAGTAAAAATTTATGGCAAAAGTGGTTAAGGTTCCATTCCTGTTACCTGCTATCTTTGCAGGAATTATTTAATAATCAACGGAAACTAACCTGGAATGCAGGAAAAATTGAGCGAACAGCAACAGCAAAGGCGGGAGAGCCTGGAGCAGATCCGCCAGCTTCATATAGAACCGTATCCGGCTGAGGGCTTTGAAGTAACGGCCTTTGCCGCAGATATTAAGAAAAACTTTACGGAAGGGGCGGAGCAATATCAGGATGTGCAACTTGCAGGACGCCTGATGAGCAAGCGCATCATGGGCAAAGTCAGTTTTGCGGAATTACAGGATAAATCGGGCAAGATCCAGCTTTACATCAGCCGTGATGACATAGCTCCCGGGGAGGATAAAACATTGTACAACGCCCTGTTCAAGAAGCTGTTGGATATTGGAGACATAATAGGTGTGAGGGGTTTTGTATTTGTTACCCGAATGGGGGAGACAACCCTGCATATTAAGGAACTGAAGGTGTTGTCCAAAGCACTTCGGCCTTTACCCGTGGTGAAAGAAAAGGAAGGGCAACAATACGATGCTTTTGCTGATCCTGAAGCCCGTTATCGCCAGCGCTATGTGGACCTGATCGTAAATCCGCGATCGCGCCAGGTTTTCCGGCAGCGAACGCAGCTTGTGAATGCCATTCGTTCCTTTCTTGACGAACGCGGATACATGGAAGTGGAAACGCCCATTCTCCAACCGATCTATGGCGGGGCGGCTGCGCGGCCGTTCAAGACATTTCATAACACGCTGCAAACAACCCTCTTTCTGCGCATTGCCAATGAATTGTACCTGAAGCGACTGATCGTTGGCGGCTTTGACGGTGTCTTTGAATTTGCCAAGGATTTCAGGAACGAAGGAATGAGCCGGTTTCATAATCCGGAGTTCACACAGGTAGAATTATATGTAGCGTATAAGGACTATGTCTGGATGATGAACCTTGTTGAGGAAATGATCGAGAACGCGGCTTTGGCGCTTCATGGAACAACCGTATTGCAATATGGAGAGCATGAAGTTAATTTTAAACGTCCGTGGAAACGTTATACGATGTATGGTGCAATAGCGGAATTTACCGGTATTGACATTTCGGAGATGGATGAAAAAGAGCTGGGGCTAACGGCCAAAAAGCTTGGTGTTGGTGTGGATTCGACAATGGGTAAAGGAAAGATCATTGATGAAATTTTCGGGGAAAAGTGCGAGCCTCACCTGATCCAGCCCACCTTCATCATGGATTATCCGGTAGAGATGTCTCCCCTCGCAAAAAAGCACCGCGAGCACGAGGGGTTGGTAGAGCGGTTCGAGGCGATTTGCATTGGCAAGGAAATCTGTAACGCGTTCACTGAATTGAACGATCCTCTTGAACAGCGCCAACGCTTTATGGAACAATTGGAATTGGCAAAGCGGGGAGACCAGGAGGCTATGGTGCCGGACGAAGATTTCCTGCGCGCGCTTGAATATGGAATGCCGCCTACGGCCGGCCTGGGTATTGGCATTGACCGGCTCGCCATGATCATGACCAATTCCCAGAGTATACAAGAAGTGCTGTTGTTCCCACAAATGAGACCTGAGCAAGGCAGCGCCAAGTCTGATGAAATATTGACGGAGGAAAAGCAGCCGTGAGCACTAAGCTTTGCAATTGTGCTTTTGCGTATTAAATTTCATTCTCAGGGTCGGCATTGCCGGGCTTTAGATCTTTGGCCGCTTTTACACCCAGTTTATGCAAGCGGTTTGCGCGGCTTACGAGACTTTGCCTGCTGTCGCGCAGCTTATGCATGGCACCATCGAAGGCTTTTTGGCTGCTGTCTATACTTCGTCCTACTTTTTCCATTTCTTCTGTAAATCCTACAAACTGATCATAAAGCAGCCCGCCTATTCGTGCGATCTCTACCGCATTGGTATTTTGCTTCTCATATTTCCAGATGGACGCTACCGTTCTGAGTGTTGCCAGTAAAGTGGTAGGGCTTACCAGGACAATACGTTTCTCCCAGCCCAGGTTAAACAAATTAGGGTCATGCTGCAAGGCCAACATAAAGGATGGTTCAACGGGAATGAACAGCAGCACAAACTCAGGAGTGATGAGTTTTTCGCTAAGGTGGTAGCGTTTCCCGGAGAGATTGCGAATGTGGCTGCGCACCGATTCCAGATGTTGTTGCAGACAAATTAGCCTTTCCGTTTCATCTTCCTCATTGCAAAAAGCTTCATAAGCCACCAATGGCACTTTAGCGTCTATCACCAGGTGCTTATTCTCAGGAAGCATAATGATCACATCTGGCTGTTGCCGTTTGCCGGAATCATCTTTCAGATCCATACGGCTGGCTTGCAAAATATACTCCCGCTCCCTTTGCAGACCTGAAGCCTCCAAAACCCGCTCAAGTATGATCTCGCCCCAGTTGCCTTGTTGCTTATTATTTCCCTTCAGCGCCCTGGCCAGGTTGGTAGCTTCCTGGCTCATTTGTAATCCAATATCTTTGAAGCTTAGCAATTGCTCACGCATAGCCGCGCCAAGTTCATGGTTTTGTTGCTGGTTCCGCAGGATGCGCGCTTCGTATTTTTCCATTTTCTCCTTCAATGGATTCAACAGATCAGTCAGCAACTGCCGGTTTTGGTTACTGAATTTTTCGCTGTTGCGTTCCAGGATTTTTCCGCTAAGGTTCTCAAAATCCTTTTGCAGCTTCTCCTGAATTTGAATCATCTCCCGGGTTTTCGAAGCAAGCTGCTCGTTCAAATGGTCTTGCTCAGTCAAAAGCCGCATATTTTGCGAATTCAGGTCACTATTTTGATGCACTATCTGATCCAACCGATCTGATAACTCCCTGGCCTTTTCACTACTATTGCTTACTCGTTCAGCTAAAACGCTGTTCTCTTGCCGCAATAATAAAATGTTTTTCATAAGGAGGATGTACATAACACCTGCGCCCGCTACCGCACCACCTGCTGCTATGAAAAATATTTCCATTAATAGTAAATATAGAATTGGTTAGAATTTGACAAAGGTAGGAAGCCGGTTCTATGGCCTTCGGTACTGTCGCCAGGTTTGTCCGGATCAGGATATTGATGGGAAAGTTGCTGGGTGTGGAAATCTGTGGCAGAAGTACTCCTGAAGATGCATATCCTGCAGCACCGATCATAACCGAACCATAAAAGAAAACTGGTGTTCGCCCGCACTTAAAATAAAAGAGCGGCTGCCTCAATTTGAAGCAGCCGCTCTTTTTAAAATATCCCGTTAATAGGAAATCCTGTTATTTATTCAGGATGAGCTTTCTTACGATTTGCTCTTCTCCATTGTTAATGTTAACGAGGTAAACACCATTGGTCAGGTGTGAGAGATTAATGCGCTCTGTCGCAAAACCTTCAACCTGAATGTTGCTGGAAGAATAAACCACTTGTCCGGCCATATTCAACACCTGGAGATTAGCAGGCGTTACAGAAGACATGGTGAATTCAACAGTTACAATACCATTGGAAGGATTCGGATAGAGTACAGCATCTAAAGGCTGAACAGCATTTGATTCTTGAATTTGAATCGTTTCTGTTGGAGCCTGCTGAACATCATTTCCTTCAATTGATTCCAGGGCAGTAAGCTCCTTGTTAGGAACTAACATTGGAGAACCTGTAGGCAGGCGGTAAAAGCAAACACCACCGGCTTCAGCACCATTTGCATTGATGTCGAAAGGAATTCCGATCATAGCAGTGCTTTCGCTAATTGAAACGGCACGTCCGAATTGCTCGTTTTCGTTTGGCGACATATCAACCAATTTCACATCCTCTGACCATGTTGAGAGGCTTCTTCTATAAATATAGGCCGAACCTGTATTTGTATGAGAATCATCATCACGGAATGCGCCAACCACAGCAATGCTGGTGGTAATTCCTACAGCCCATCCGAATTGATCGTTTGGAGCAGCATCGGAGGCAGTAAGTTTTTCCTGCTCAGTTCCCCATGAACCAGCACTTCTGTGATACACATAGGCGGCTTCTTCACCCGGTGCACCAAGATTTACATAGTCAGGAGCAATAGCTACAGACCATGCGAGAGAATCGCCAGCAGCACCGTCAGATGCAACGAGCTTTTCTTCCTGCGTCCAGGTAGTACCAGAGCGGGTAAAAACATAAGCAGCACCTTCATCAGAATCCTTTTTCGGAGCACCAACTACAACGTCAGAGCCATAGATATCTACTGATTGGCCGAAATAATCGTTTTCAACAGCATCAGCAGCAACTATTTTCTGCTGCAATACAAAGGTGGTAGGATCATCCAGTACATAAATATATGCTGCACCGGCTTGCGTTCCTTCGTCATCATCTCCCAACGCGCCAACGATGATATAATCCCCATGAATTTTCACATTGTAACCATAGAAGTCACCACCTTTAGGAGTTGGTGCAGTCAGCTTCTGAATTTGTGTCCAGGAGCCGCCATCATTCCGGAAAACATAAACAGCACCGGCTATTGTCAAACCTGATACGGTCTTGTTGGGCGCGCCAACTACAGCGTAGTCGCCATCAATGCCAACTGACCAGCCAAAACGGTCTCCGGTTGCAGGATCAGAAGGAGTAATGTTCGCATCTTCGCTCCAGGTTAACCCGCTTCTCATATAAATGTAAGCAGAACCTGCTGTGGGAATAGTAGCAGAAGTTTCATCTGTATGTGCCCCTGCAATAGCCCAATCTCCGTTAATGTCAACGGAATGTCCTAAACGGTCAAAAGAATCACCGTTACTGGCGATGAGACAAGTAACGCCTTCATTGACTTTGTAGAAGAATGCAGCGCCAGAGTTGGGACCCATTTCGTCATCACCCTTAGCACCAGCCATTGCATAATCACCTGCAATGGAGACATCAAATCCGAGATTTTGCATAGAAATGCCTGCCCCGCCTTCAACAAATTTATCCTGCTCCAGCCAGCTTGCACCAGAACGGGCAAAGCTATAAGCCGCACCTTGCAGGTGTCCGGCATCATCATCTCCCCAGGCACCTATCATTGCTGAAGGACCGGAGATGGCTACTGACCAGCCGAAATAATCGTCTGCTTCACCATCTGAAGCAGTCAATTTGTCTTCTTCTCCCCAGCTAGATCCGCTTCTGTGAAATACATAAGCTGCGCCTGCATTAGAAGCAACGTCATCAACACCAGGAGCACCTACTATTACTCTTTCTCCTGAAATAGCAACCTGATATCCAAAGGAATCAAGTGGCATTGCATCAGAAGCAGTCAGCTCAGCCTGTTGAGTAAAAGAACCACTCATAAGGTGATAGACATACGCAGAACCCGAATTCAAGCCATCATCATCATTCCGGTGTGCGCCTACTACAGCGTAATCACCGTCAATGTCAACTGAAAATCCGAAGTAGTCATTTGGTCCGGCATCGTCTGCATAGATTTTTTCTAAAAAAGTCCAGGAGCCTCCGCTTAATTCATAAACATAGGCTGTACCTGACTGATCACCCATGTCATCATCCCCTAATGCTCCGACAATTGCATAGTCACCTGAAATGGCTACACTATAGCCAAAGAAGTGGCCTTTCTTTAAGTCTCCAGGGCGAAGTGTTGCCACTTTGCTCCAGACGCCACCAACACGCTCGAAAATGTAAGCGACCCCGGTTCCGAAACCTTTGTCGTTTTCATAAGGGGCACCAACAATAGCATAATCGCCACTAATGTCTACCGCCCAACCAAACTTGTCATTAGGAGCGCCATCGGCTCCTGCTGTTAGTTTGTCTTCTTGTACATAGCTGGTTCCGTCAAAGGAGAAGACGTAAGCAGCACCAGCGTTGCTACCATCAGCATCCTCGCCATGTGCCCCCACGATAGCATCAGAACCATCCTGGGCTACGGCAAAGCCGAAACGATCACCATTTTGTATATCAGATGACCAGAATTTGTGCGCGGCATTAGCCTGAACAGAAAACATTCCCATGCCCAAAAGCATGAGGAGAAATGGTAAAAAGGCCGATCGCTTTTTATGCGAACCAGCCGACCAATTGGGTGTGAAGATGTTTCCTATCCTCATCACCCGAACAGAACGTACTGCATTTTTCATAGATGAAATTAATTAAATTGTGAAAAAATTTTAAAGCTTTGGTTTGATGATTTATATCTACAATAGTGAAATAAATATTTCTTTAAACTATTTTGATAGAACTTGAAAACAGTGCTGCGAGAGGCATTTTGGGATTTTAAGTGATTATTGAGAGAAGCTTACAAAGGAGCGTGAACGACTGGTTTAAAACTGTTTTCAAATCTCAGGAAGAAAAACTTATCAGGCAATACTGTAAAACGGTAGTTGCAAAAAATACCTGTTTACGGTATAAGGCTTAAAGCCTATTTAGTCTATCAAATTATTATAGATTGCATATTTTATTAGTCCTACAGTATTTTTCACTCCTAGTTTAGATATTATATTTTTCCTGTGTGTATCAATAGTTCCTGTACTTAAATGAAGCAACTTGCCTATCTCCTGATTGCTGAACTCCTGTGCAATGTATTGCAACACCTGTAATTCCCGTGCTGTAAGATTATGGTTCTGCTGCCTGAGTTTTGGATTATAAACACCTGTTTCGTCAGAAAAGTTGAAAAGCTGTGTTGTTATTTCTAACTCTCCTTCCAATATTTTGGTAATAGACCTCAGTAACTCCTGACTGGTAACATTTTTCATTAAATATCCATGAATACCCAGGGCCAGCATTCTTCCGAAGAACTTAGTTCCCTGATCTGAAGTAAGGACAAGTATTCTCATGTCAGGATAGAGTGAACGGATTGAAGCAATAAATTCTACCGGATTTTGGCCTGACACCAAATAATCCACAATAAGCATATCCGGAGATTTGTGTCGAAGTAGGGTGTTCAACTCCAACCTCGTTACAGCGCTTCCCAGTACCTGCCAATCTTTGCGCTGCCTCAAGATTTCCTTAAGTCCATCTATAAAAAGTCTATGGCTGTCGGCAAGGCATAGTGTCCTCATTTTCTTTTCATCTTTTGATTTCTTGTCCGAATTTAATGATATGCCCTTCAAGTACTGTATTTGAAACCTGTAAACTGTTTTACCCTTCACAGTCTATAGTCCTGTTATATGGTAATTTTGCGGTCGTCAAAGCTGTAAATGTGAAGGCGTATCTTTTTCATAAAAAATTAATTATTCTTGGAAACCAAAGAAAGCATACGGGAGACAGCCCAGAAATTAGGATTACTCCCTGAAGAATTTGATCAAATCGTACATCTCCTTGGCCGTATCCCTAATTTTACTGAGCTCAGTATGTTTTCGGTCATGTGGTCTGAGCACTGTTGTTATAAGAACTCCCTTCTATGGCTGAAAACCCTGCCGAAGGAGGGAGCACATATTTTAGCCGCTGCGGGTGAGGAAAATGCTGGACTGGTGGATATTAGAGATGGTCTCGCTTGTGCGTTCAAAATTGAGTCACACAATCACCCGTCAGCCATTGAGCCTTACCAGGGTGCCGCAACGGGAGTAGGAGGAATTCACAGAGACATATTTACGATGGGCGCCCGGCCTATTGCTGCACTAAATTCTCTTCGGTTTGGCGAGATCCAACTGGAAAAAACCAAAGCATTGGTGAAAGGCATTGTCAAGGGCATTGGAGACTACGGCAATTCCTTTGGGGTTGCCACTGTTGGCGGGGAGGTTTATTTTGACAAATCATATAATATAAATCCGCTCGTCAATGCAATGTCTGTAGGAATTGTGGAATTGGGCAATACTGTATCTGCAATTGCCACAGGTGCGGGAAACCCTGTTTACATCGTGGGCTCCTCCACAGGCAAAGATGGGATACACGGGGCAACTTTCGCTTCAGAAGATATTTCAGCTTCATCATCGGAAAAACTTCCTTCTGTACAGGTGGGTGACCCTTTTCAGGAAAAACTGTTGCTGGAAGCTACCTTGGAGGCGATAAATACCGGATGTGTGGTAGGAATGCAGGACATGGGAGCTGCCGGCATTACGTGCTCCACAGCAGAAATGTCTGCCAAAGGCCGTGCAGGAATGAACATATACCTTGACAAAGTACCCACGCGCCAGGAGGACTTGCAGCCTTTTGAAATCCTTCTTTCAGAATCCCAGGAACGGATGCTGGTAATCGTGAAAAAAGGTTGTGAGAACCGCATTGAAGATATTTTCGAGAAGTGGGATCTGAATTGTGCGATCATCGGTGAAGTAACCGATGAGCCCCGCCTTCGTTACTTTATGCACGGAGAAATGGTTGCGGAAATAGATCCCGATCATCTTGCTCTTGGAGGGAACACCCCGGTTTATGAAAGAGCGTACAGGGAGCCGACATATCAGAAAGATATCCGGTCCTTTTCTAAAGATGAAATACCGGTTCCTGAAGATTTGAAAGCAGTCGCCCGGTTTCTGATCGGTCATCAAAATATTGCATCAAAAAGTTGGGTGTTTGAACAGTATGACAGCATGGTGCGCACCAATTCGCAGAACACCAACGCGCCTTCTGATGCTGCCCTGGTACGTATAAAAGGTACCGAACGCTCTTTAGCCATGACGGTGGATTGCAATTCTTATTATATCCATGCAGACCCGGAACAGGGAACCGCGATAGCCGTGGCAGAAGCCGCCAGAAATATCACATGTTCAGGAGGTACTCCCCTGGCCATTACCAACTGCCTCAACTTCGGCAATCCTATGAACCCGGAAGTATACTGGCAATTTGTAGGTGCCATAAAAGGAATGGGCGCAGCTTGCAGAAAATTTGGAACGCCTGTTACAGGTGGCAATGTGAGTTTTTACAACCAGTCGGCCGATGGAGGGGCAGTGCTGCCTACGCCTACCATAGGAATGATCGGAACGCTCCCAAGCCAGGATATGAGAATGGGCCTCTCCTTCCAGTCCGCAGGAGACGCTATATACTTATTGGGCAGGGAACCTGAAGACATTGCTTCTTCACAATATCTTATTCAATTTCATAATGTGCGGCTATCGCCTGCTCCCAGCTTCAATCTTGAGGAAGAATTCAATCTGCATGAAGCGGTGCGTGAATTGATCCGGCAAGGCCTTATCATCTCAGCCCATGATGTCTCTGAAGGTGGGCTTTTTACGTGCCTGGCTGAATCCGGTTTCCCCCGCAAACTGGGATTTCAAATTAGTTCTGCAGAGAATATGCGGAAAGATGCCTGTCTGTTTGGAGAGGCTCAGGGCCGCATTGTGGTAAGTACATCAGAGGCACAGGAAAATTCACTGGAGAATTTAATGGGAAACCTTAATATTCCTTTCAGAAAAATTGGAACGGTTACCGAAGCAAATATATCCGTGGATGAAACCGAATTCGGAAGAATCATGGAATACTTTACACTTTACAACGAAGCCCTGCGCCTTAAACTTGAAAGCTAACTAATTCATTAGTTGCTCCAGTTTTTTCTGCCTGAATATTCTGGGTTCTTTCTTCAGATCATTGATCTCAAACTGGATAGCTGACATATATGCGAGGCCCTTTGGACCTTTGGCACAGCCCGTATCGATATACCAGTTGCTGCCTTTCTTTACCGGCCCATCTTCTATTGGCGTATGACCTACCACCTGCGTAACGTCAGAAATCTCAGCCAGCTCTTTACGGGTCCACAGGCAACTTTCTTCATGCCAGTAGGGCAACTGAAAACACATGGAAAGATCCCCGGCATGAAGATCATAGTTCATCTTGCTTATACCTGCATGGGAGATGAGCAACCGCTGCTCCTCATTGCTGACCTCGATAAAGAGCGGCAGCTTTTGCACCCATTCTTCCATATCGGCAAGCCTTTTCCGTATGAGGGATTTGCTATCTAAATGGTTTTCAAAAGAATCCAGGGTGATCTCGCCACCATTTTTTATCCAGAGGTCATTGAATCTTTCATTCTCGTTTCTGTTTAGAAACATAAACTCATGGTTGCCTAATATCATCTCCGTATCGCTGTTTTCCATAAACTCAAACAGACTATAACTATCTGGCCCACGATCCACGATATCTCCAATCACCACGATCCGGTTATGCTTTTTTTCAATTTGATCTAAAAGGGCCTGAAAGGTATCGAAGCATCCATGTGGATCCCCTATAATGGTTATTTTCTTTGTGTTTGCTCCCATAAACTGATTTAAGCAAAAACCCCTCTGAGGGAGGGGTTTTTAATGCTTGTTAAATTTCTACAGCGTTCAGTTTCTCTTGTTTATTTTGAGCATCTTCCGTTCGCCATTGGCCTCAATGCGCAGCAAGTAAATTCCAGGCTGTACTTGCTGAGAATTGAGATGTAAGCTCTCAGTATGCTGCCCGGAAGCCCTGGAGGTATTCCGGCTATAAACTACCTGGCCTGTCATGTTAATCAGTTCCAGCTTTACATTTCCAGCTACACCCATATTGTACCTGACGTTGAGTGTCTCACTCACCGGGTTCGGCCAGGCAGTAGTAATATCAGTAACATCCGTGAATTCATCTATGCCTACGTGAAATGCGGAGATACCTTTACCACCGTTGGCCGAGCAACCGCCCTGATTTCTGACTGTTAGTTGAATAGTATAAAATCCGGTGCTGTCATAAGTATAAGTATATTTTTTAAGATTGGTAACGCGCGGTGAGGTACCATCCCCAAAGTCCCAGGTAAAGTCAGTTCCGTGATCCCCCGTATATTCTACCGTTATGGCAAGTCCATTAGCACTTGCACTAAATTCGGCAACAGGAATATCATAAATATGGACAAGCACAGAGTCAGTGTTTTCAAATCCTTCAGCATTAAAAGCTTTAAGTTTTATGTAATAACTCCCTCCTTGCGTGAATGTATAACTCAGGTCCCTGGCTGTATCGGTATTACCATCCCCAAAATCCCAGATAAATCCGTCAGAGAACTGGGACAGGTTTGTAAACGTCACCTCTTCACCCGTACAATAGTTATTAGCAGGAATTGTAAAATTAGCATTGGGCTTTTGGCCTACGAAGAATATTATGGTACTGTCAGTCAATTCTTCAATATTCACGATCGTAACTCCACTGCTTTCTCCACTATAAAAATTTGAATTCGGGAAAGTGGTAGTGGTAAATGAGGTATTGCCAGATGTTCCGGGAAAGAGGTCACCAGCATCTCCGCTGTTTCTGTCATTGTCCAGGTCATCGCCTCCATCCGCTTCTTCAAGATCAATTCCCTTAAAATTTTCATCCGTATTAACAGTATTTGATCCGGGATACAAAGATGCTTTGACATTATTAATGTGCCAGATTGCGAGGCCGCTTCCTGGCAATGCACCATCATAATCCCTTTTTTGCCTGTTTTCCAGAAGGAAATATTCATCCGGATCGCTTGTCAGTATCTTATAGCTGGTGTGGCTTGAGCTTGCAGGATCAAGCATGTATGCACCATTTGCGGAGATCACTTCCGGTTCTATCCATCCCAATCTTTCCCGGCACCATGCTGACATCATTGCCGGGGTTTTCTCCTTGTTGAGCCAGCTTCCTCCTGCCATAAGGCACCAGCGCCCAATGCCCTTAGAACTATTATCTGTATCATAGAGATCCGGTAACTGGAGCAGGTGGCCAAATTCATGGCAGAAAACACCGATGCCGGTCATCCTTTTTCCACCTGATACGCGGGTTTCAGGATTGATCACATAGTCCCTGATCTTCACTCCGTCATAGGTACGCCTGTTACTGCCATTCAATGACCAGCGGTGAGACCATACATAATCAAGCTGCGAACCTTCTTCGGCACCCTGGCCGGAATGAACGATAAAAACGCCATCAACTTCCCCATCCCCATCATTATCATATTCAGAAAAATCAACCCCTTCAGCTTCGGCTGAATCTACTGCCTCGGCAACCAGCGCGCGTACATTATTATTGTAGTCAGGATTGTTGCGTGCATAGTGCGAATGATCATTCTTAGCCATGTACCAGCCCATGACATCCACGCTGAGATCCAGCTCATTCTGACTGATCTGAAGATAATAATCCCGGAAACTGCCAGTGCCGTTAAAGTTTTCCTTGTTCATTAAGTCATCAAAGCCTGAAGCATCATACGTAGCCGGTAAATCAGGATATTCAATAAGAAGAAGGAGAATTTTCCTGGATCCAGTTGAAGGAAACGAATTATCCGGCTCATCCTCATGGTCATGATCGTGAGGAGCCATCGAAGGTCCCTCTTCCTGTTGCCATACTTCTGCTGCTTTTTCACTGCTCAGGCGTAGGTTTTTTGTCTGGGAAGTAAGGAATTTTTCGGCTTCGATATTTCTTGCCGGAGCGTCAGTCGCTGCAATGCCTGAAGGCTCCAACATGCCGTCTTCATTTCTTTCCGCATAATGATAAAAGCCGTTTTGCGCCTTTACCACGGTATAGCCATCCACCGTTTCTGTATAGGGCAATGCCATGTTGCCTTTCCCGATTACCGTGAGGACTGTACCATCCGGTTGCTTAACCTCTACAGGGTATGGAGAAGCCGCACAATTGGAAACATGCTGAGCTTTTGCATTTATCGTAAATGCAA
The DNA here is from genome assembly GCA_040880525.1 of Bacteroidia bacterium. Classification (NCBI taxonomy): domain Bacteria; kingdom Pseudomonadati; phylum Bacteroidota; class Bacteroidia; species Bacteroidia bacterium. The sequence continues at coordinate 26,185 of JBBDIG010000004.1, read as the reverse complement.
CTATGGCGAGAAAGAGCGTAAAAAATTTAGTCATTTTCAAATTCATTTTTCCGTTCGAGTAATTCATCAAGTTTAGGTGATTTATATCTTAAATGAGGAGTGAGTCTTTTAATGTATTTCTCTTCTTTAGCGTCCCGTTTATCCGGATCATGTGCCAGCCTGCCGCCCGGTTTCAGGTCTCCTTTTTTTCCCTGCACCGCATATTCATAAAGGTTATCCTCGTTGGGCAGAATCGTATAGCCGTCTATAGTTTCAGTATAAGAAACCCACATATTGCCGCTCCCCACTACCTGTATTCTGGTTCCGTTCATCTGCTGAACGACTACGACATCCTCACTTGCCGGCACCGTTTGCCCCGGTTCGGTTTGAGATGTCGCAGCACCATTATTACCCTTTTGTGTGCTTCCGCACCCTGAGCAAATAATGGCAGATAGTAAAGTTAAAAGTAAGATTTTCATGTATTCCCGGAGCAGCCTTAAAGAAGAGAGACTGGTTTTACGGATAGGTTTGGCAATAATTTTACCACAACGAAATGGCACCTGCCTGCACATAGTAGCTGATTACACTGGCTGCAGTGCTACTTTTCCTCAAAATGGCCATCCCCAATTGACAGCTTATATTCATGCGTTTCAGTACGCCCATCCCAGGTAGTACCATGGGTATATTTATTAATATCCGTAAGGTCCAGATCCTCAATCATTACATAGGAAGTATCGAAGGTGTATAGGTGCATATAATGCAGTTTTTGCCGGAAAACACCGAAGCTCATCCCACCCAGCGCACCTTCAGCTGTATCAGAATAAATTGGAAGGAAATTGCAATTAAGGGGAATATTAGGTTCACAGCGAGGGACAATCATGGTGATGGTATCCTTGGATTCAGAAGTTACATATTCCATGATGACATCATAGGAAGCCCTGTTATTTACTGAAATAATATATCCTGTTTCGCGCTTGCAGGATGCAAATAGCGTTAAAGCAAACAGGAAAAGAAGAGGTGTTAAAAATGTTTGTTTGATCTTTTTCATTATATTAATATTGGTCATTACCGTTCAAATTTACATCTTGAAATTTAACGCATAAAATCTTTAGAACAGATAATTGCGGTTTTTATTCGCTATTTGAAATCCTGAGCATCAATTTATTCTTGCCAAAATCTATTACTGCCCGGTATCTCATCAGGAGATCACTCCCGATCACACCAGATACGGGTTGCATTCCCAGCGCCTTATAGCTCTTGTTCACCATTTCCAGGTCCAGTGCTCCCACCTCCAGGTCATACAAATCCAGTCTGCCCAGTTTGATATGCTCAATGTTTACCACGAAATTCTCAATTTCCGCTGAGCCGAGGCCGGTTGCTTTCACCTCATTAGCCTGAAAACTCTCATGGGCCAGGAGCGACCGTAATAAGCTCAGGTCGAAAATGGTTCGGGAGGCCCCGGTGTCCAGCAGCATGTGCCGCTCCATTCCATGAAGATTCACCTTCAGAAAACAGTGATACCCGCCATTCTCAATATCTATAAGCTCTAATGGAATATTTATTCTCTTCATAAAGAAAGGAGCAGGATCATTTCCAGAATCCCACTCCTTCTGTTTAATAGCTGAAAAATTTTGCGACTAATTGCTGTTGCGCATTTTGTCGTAAACCTGCATCACATCCCGCACGTGCCCTGCTGATTCCTGCAACAACTGCTGCTCCTCATCATTGAGATCAAGTTCGATGATCTGCTCTATGCCCTTGAGGCCGAGTTTCACCGGTACGCCCAGATAAATCTCTTTGAGTCCGTATTGGCCATCAAGCCAGGCACAGGCCGGTACTATTTTCTTCTGGTCGCGGACAATCGCCTCCACCATTTGTGCGGCTGCCGCACCAGGAGCATACCATGCCGAAGTGCCAAGTAGGTTAACGATTTCACCTCCACCTTTCTTCGTGCGCTCCACAATTGCATCCAGCCGGGCTTTCGCGATCAGCTCTGTTACAGGTATTCCGCTTACTGAAGTATAGCGGGGTAACGGCACCATAGTATCACCGTGGCCGCCAAGCAGCATAGCCTGAATATCCTTGGGCGAAGTACCAATTTCCTCTGCAAGGAAGGCACGGTAGCGAGCCGTATCCAGCACGCCAGCCATACCGAAGACCCGCTTACTGTCAATTTTGGCCGTAAGATAGGAGGCGTAACTCATCACATCCAGCGGATTGGAAACTATTATTATTATGGTATCAGGCGAATGCTCAAGCACACTTTTGGTGACGCCCTCCACTATTTTCGCATTTGTTTGAATGAGATCATCCCGGCTCATGCCCGGAGTCCGGGGCCGGCCAGAGGTGATCACTACGACATCTGAGCCGGCTGTTCTTGTGTAGTCGTTAGTGGAGCCGGTTATCCGCGTATCGTACGAGTTTATGGGAGCCGTTTCCCAGATATCCAACGCCTTTCCTTCGGCTGTCCCTTCTTTAATGTCTAACAATACAACCTCTGTTGCGACTTCTCTTGTGGCGAGTACATCCGCACAAGTGGTCCCGACATTCCCGGCACCAATTACACTCACTTTAATTCTTGACATGATTATTTTATAATTAAATGGAACGATTTGTTTCTGCTTAATTTATTTTTTGTTTGTAATTTGGTTTATTCAATTATTAATAAACCTCAATACATTTTTTACAAAAGATTAAAATTAGTTTTTTGATTAAATTTAATGTTAACTCCGGCTCGGGTTATCCAATATTAATTTCAGGAATTTCTCCTTCAACTATGAGCTTTCCCGAAGTTTTTTTCTTAATTTCTTCAACGCTTACGCCAGGTGCCCTTTCACGAAGATGAAATGCTCCATCAGCCACATCCAGCACCGCCAGTTCCGTGACTATTCTTCGCACAACGCCTTTTCCTGTCAGGGGCAGCGAACATTCCGGCAGCAGTTTGCTCTGGCCGTCCTTGCTGGTGTGCATCATCGCTACAATAATATTCTCAGTTCCCGCCACAAGATCCATTGCCCCGCCCATGCCTTTGATGAGCTTTCCGGGAATTTTCCAGTTGGCGATATCCCCGTTTTCCGCGACTTCCATCGCGCCCAGCACGGTGAGATCCATGTGTGCGCCCCGGATCATGGCAAAGCTTTCTGCTGAATCGAAGAGCGCTGAACCCGGAAGCGTTGTGATCGTTTGTTTGCCGGCATTGATCATGTCAGCATCCACCTCATCTTCCGCAGGAAATGGCCCCATGCCCAGCAAGCCGTTCTCGCTTTGCAGCACTACCTTTACACCTGCAGGAATATAGTTGGCCACAAGTGTCGGAATGCCGATCCCTAAATTCACATAGTACCCATCCTTTAGCTCCTGAGCTATTCGTTTTGCAATGCCATATTTATCCAGTGCCATACTATTAGTTTAGTTTTATTACCAAATTGACAATTATTACCAATTTATAAATTTTAACATTTATGCTTAAACAATTTCAAAATGCCACCTCTGGATTATTGGAAAAATGAAAAACTGAATCCTCTTTTAAAGAAAGCTAAATTTCTACATGGACTAATTTCCAGATTCACGTATGGTCCTTTGTTCAATCCGTTTCTCATAGTTTTTGCCCTGGAAAATGCGCTGAACAAAAATGCCTGGGGTATGAATAAAATTGGGATCAAGCTCACCGGGTTCAACCAGCTCTTCCACTTCTGCGATGGTAATTTTTCCTGCCATCGCCATGGATGGATTAAAATTACGGGCGGTTCCTTTATAGATAAGGTTCCCGTAAGCATCACCTTTCCATGCCTTTACAATTGCAAAATCGGCAGTGAGCGCCTGCTCCAGAATGTATTGTTTCCCATCATATTCCCGCACCTCTTTTCCTTCAGCTACCTCGGTTCCAAAACCGGTGGGTGTAAAGAAGGCAGGAATTCCGGCTCCTCCGGCACGGCATCGCTCGGCCAGCGAACCTTGCGGAATCAGGTCAACTTCCAACTCCCCGCTCAGTAATTGCCGCATAAACTCCTTGTTTTCGCCCACATAGCTGGAGATCATTTTCCGCACCTGATGCTGTTGCAACATCAGGCCAATGCCAAAATCGTCAACTCCTGCATTATTGCTGATACATGTAAGATCGCGAATGCCCTTTTTTACGAGCGCGTTTATGCAGTTTTCAGGAATGCCGCAAAGGCCAAAACCGCCAAGCATCAGCGTCATCCCATCCTTTATACCTTCGATGGCTGCGGCTGCATCCTCATAAATTTTATCCATAAGTTCAGGTTCGTTTTCGGCTGCCAAGTTAAGGCTTTCCGAAAGGGCTGCAAAAACCGGTTAAGGGATTTGCATATTGCCCTCTTCCATCCAGCGATGCATTGTAGCCTTTAATTCAGGCGCTTTGTCCAGCGATATTTTTCCTGCCATCAGCAGCTTTAGTTGCCTTCGTATCTGGGCTTGCGCATAGAGATGTTTTTCTTCATCCGTTTCAGGCTCCACTTCCGGTACTGGCAAAGGCCGGCCAATATCACTTATGGCCACGAAAGTGTAGTACGCTTCATTGCACTTATAGCTGGTGCCGGTACTGAAATTCTGAGACCACACCTGGATATGCACTTCCATAGAGGTATGAAAGGTGCGGACAACCTTGCTTTCCAGCGTTACAACATTGCCCAGCTTAATAGGCTGGCTGAAGGAAACATTATTGACCGCAGCCGTAACGCAAATATTCCTTGCCAGTTTTTGGGCAGAAATGGCGGCAGCAATATCCATCCAGTGCAGCAGGCGCCCGCCCATCAGGTTTCCGAGCGGATTGGTATCATTCGGTAAAACAAGCTCATTTACTGTGGTAAGTGTATCAGAAACTTTCATTTTCTTAAATAATAATTTTAAAATGACCGGAAAGGTCTGGATTCATTGTTTAATTCAATTCCAGTTATTCTCAAAAAATCGAATCAAATTTGGTTTAATGCTTTGATCATTATCCACGCTGAAATGCCGGATTCAACAAATTGGCTGCTTTGCGGCAGGCGAAATCCCGGTATTCCATGGCGGCTATGGCCGTGCAAATATCTCCCATTCTTCGGGATTTGAAATATTCTGTTGGTGCAGGAGTTTGTGATATGGCCTTTTTTCCCTGGTAAACTTTTGATAGGCACAAGAACACGAGAGCCGCCAAAATTTTGAGATAAAGAAACTTTTGCCCTACTTTGCCGGGCGCACCGAACGGAGGAAGAAGCTTTAAAGAAAATCAGTGGTAAGCCGCCAGTTTTTTGAAAATTCAATTAACACCGCCAGCCCGGTTTCCTCTTAGCTATGCGCACATAAATTAAGAAGACCAGACATTAAAGAATATGACGATGATGGAAACAGTGAATATCTGCCCTGTTTGTGACGGGAAGGATTTCAGGCAAAAATATAAAGCCAGGGATCATGTGGTGAGCGGTGAAACCTATACTGTTGAAGAGTGCTTGTCATGCGGCCTGCTGCTCACCAACCCACGGCCCGCCAAAGACGCGATAGGGCCGTACTACATGTCCGAGAATTATATGCCTCATTCTCCTGATGACGGAGGATTGATCGGTAATCTTTATAAAATGGTAAGAGTCTTTTTACTGTGGAGAAAGCAAAAAGTGATCGCATCAAACCTGGCGGATAAGCAATCTTCAAATACCACTATTTTGGATATTGGTTGTGGAACGGGAGAGTTTCTCAACAAATGCAAGGAGAGCGGCTGGAAAACGGTTGGTGTAGAGCCTGTGGCAGATGCACGAAAACATGCGAAAGATACTTTTGGCCTCAGCGTTTTCGAAGAAGTGGAGCAGCCGGAAGTGTCAAAGCAATTATATGATGCAATTACGCTTTGGCATGTGCTGGAACATATTCATGATGTAAATGAAGCCATTGAGAATATTTATAAATTACTAAAAAATGATGGTTTTGTTTTAATTGCCGTTCCTAATTCTTCTTCTTCAAACGCTAAAATTTATGGCGATTATTGGGCGGCTCTGGATGTTCCCCGCCATATTTATCACTTTAATCCGTCATCCATCCAGAAGCTGATGGAGAAACATGGATTCTCGCTTTCTTCAATTCAGCCAATGCCAATGGATGCCTTTTATATCTCAATGCTGAGCGAACGCTACCTGGGAACAAAACTCGGTGCGGCCAGGGCTATTTTGAACGGTTCTGTTTCAACTTTGAGTGGAATGCTGGAAACCGAAAAATTCTCCTCCCTGGCTTACATTTTTAGAAAATCGGACTTCAAGCATTCTTAATATGTTAATGATGAATATTAATTTAAGATAAAAATAAATCTTCTATCATTGTTTTAATATTCAGTTAAAAAAACGAAAATCCCGGGCTGTAAAAAAACCGATGAGCTACAATACTGAAGTTGCAGACCTTATGTTTTCGCTTTTTTAAATTCAATCCCGATTCCCACCAGGAGGAAAAGCAACAGGGCTATGGAGGAAGCCATCGCAACGTTGCCCGCTATCTCCACAGTTTGGGGCTCGAATTTAAATTCGATGGTGTGCTCTCCGGCAGGAATGGTCATGCCACGCAAGATGTAATTAACACGGGCATGCGGTACTTTTTCGCCATTTAAATAAGCCTGCCACCCAATATCGCTGTTGTAATATACCTCCGAGAATACCGCAAACTGGGGAGCCGTGTTGTTGCTTGTATACTTAATGTAATTGTGATGGTACGTTTCAAGGTTGATGTTTGAGGTTGGGCCCGGTTCCGGATCAAAACCCTGGTCCACCACATTATTAAATCGCTTGTCAATAACGGCTGTATTGGCAGGGTCAATTGTTTGAATTGCAGCTATTTCTTCATCCGCATTCTCAGCCCAAATCAAGTCGTCAACGTACCAGGCTGCGCCAAGCGTATTATTATTCTGAACCACGCCTTCGGCAGTTTGGCCGGTGATGATATACTTGGTGTTAAGCATATTCAACGCACTGGTATTTTGAAATCCGGATTCATTAATTTTTTGAATATCCGGAGAGATGGCCCGCTCAATAAACTCCTGGTACCGCAGCAATTTTGCGCCATGATATCCACCCACACTGTTGTGCCAGTAGGAAGTAACGGCATCGTTGAAGGGGCTGGTGGTAAGATTCAGCACACGGTAATGCTTGCTGTCGTCCTGTAGAATGCGCTCATCAGCCGCAGTTTTGGTAAATTCCTGCGTTTGCTTCCTTTCGGTAATGAAATCATCATCACTGAAATATCGCTTATCTACCATCCACAGATCCACGGTTGCCAGCAGTCCGATGGCCGCAAAAGCCATTTTCATATTGAGCTTATCTGCGATGTAAGCCCAGGCAGCCGCAGCAGCCGCAACTACAAAAAACAAAGCCCGCCATGCATCCCTGCTAAGCATTGAGGCGCGGTCTTCTACGATGGTTTTGGCGAGCCATTCCGGTAATTGTGCATCTCTGGCCGTGGTAAAATCCAATAATGTTCCACCCAACAAAGCGAAGAAAAGAATTATTCCACCTACAATATAAACACTGTATTTCAGGTATTTAATAAATTCCTTGGTTGAGTGCCTTTTATAGTATAATTCATTTAAAGCCAAAGCGCCCATTAAAGGAACCGTTAGTTGAACAATAACCAATGCCATTGAAACCGCCCTGAATTTATTGTAGAGCGGAAGATATTTGAACATCAGGCTGTTAAAAGTCTCGAAATGCTTGCCCCAGGCGAGGAGAATAGCCAGGATGGTCGCAATCACCACCCACCATTTTACCGGTCCTTTAATCAGGAAAAGGCCCAATACAAAGAAGAATATCATCACAGCTCCAATATATACAGGCCCGGAGGTAATCCTTTGTGGTCCCCAATAAGTAGGAAGCTGCTCTATGATATTATTGGCATTGGGTACGTTTTGCTGCCTTAGAAATTCATACGTTGCCGATTTCCTGCTCAGAGCGCTGGATGATGCGCCTCCCATAAAATTTGGAATGATCAGGTTAAAAGTCTCGGCAATGCCATAACTGTATTCCATGGCATATTCCCAATCCAATGCTGCAACATCCCGGCTGTCCTCCTGCGTAAGCTCAGACGTTCCGCGAATGGTTTCTGCTCCGTACTCTTCCGTAACTGCCAGGTTGGTAAAATTGGCGAGCGCTCCCAGTCCTGCCGCTACAACCAGAAATCCCACGGACTTCAGGAAATCCACGATCTCCTCTCGTTTGTAGGCATATATTAGTTCCACAATTCCTATGATCATAGTAACAAGAAAGAGATAATACGTGATCTGAATGTGGTTGGTTTTTATTTGAATGGCAAGGGCAATTCCTGTTAATGAGGCTCCAATGATTTTATGCGGGGAACGCAACGTAAACAGTATTCCGGCTAAAACAAAAGGCGCAAATGCAATCGCATACGATTTGGTAATGTGCCCCGCTTCAATAATAATAAGATTATAGCTTGAAAAACAAAAGGCAATGGCGCAAATCGCTGCCACCCATTTATTCACACGGAGGGAAAGGAGCAAGAGATAAAAGCCCAGCATGTACAGAAACAGCGAGTTTACCGGGCTGGGAAAAGTCTTGATCAGAGCGATCTGGATGTATTTTATGCCCCACAGATCTTTCTCATAAGGAAGATATATCTGGTATGCCGGCATTCCACTGAACATCGCGTTGGTCCAAAGCGTCTTTTCGCCTGTCTCTTTATTGAATTCCTCCATTTGATGATAGGCGCCCCTCCATTGCTTAATGTCGTGCTGGCTCAGCACTTTGCCTGAAATCACCGGAAGAAAGTAAATATACGATAGCAGGATAAAACCCAATACGACAAGGAGGTGGGGAAGAATGTCTTTCTTGAAATTTAATTTTTTCATACGTCTCCGGGCTTCATGGATGGCGGCAAAGATATAGTTTTGAACTATACAAGCTAAGCCTTACGAAACGTCCTTTTGTACGCTTTTCTTGTCGGTATCAGGGAACAGCTTTCCTACCTTGCGGAAGAGAATGCCCGGCCCGGCATGCTACAAACCGCTAAAAACTGCACCGGGATGAAGCGTTGGCTATTTCAAGTGGAAATAGCACCTTTACAAAGAATTCAATATACTCCTATGACCAATGATGAAAAAGAAATATTGAGAGAAAAGATCCAGAAGAAAATTTCAAGAACCGAAAAATACATTGTGGAACTTGAAGAGCTGATAAAACCCATCCCGCCTGAAAATGCTATTGGCCGTGTTTCGCGCATGGATGCCATTAATAACCGCAGTGTGAATGAAGCAACCCACAGAGAAGTCCGCAACAGGCTTGCGGCCCTGAAGGAAGCTCTTGAGGATATTGATAAGTCCCATTTTGGGAAATGTGTAAAATGCGGAAACTCAATCCCAATCCAGCGGCTGGCCCTGGTTCCCGAAAGCAAGCGGTGCGTGAAGTGTGCCTGATTTTATTAGGTTGTAACTTTATTACCGTTTAATATGAATATTGGATTTTTACTCATTTATAACATAAAAATTAATAGGAATAAAAATTTTGCTTTGCTTTAAATTCTTATAGCATCTGGCATTGCTTCGAAAAAATTAAAACCAGTATTTAATAATAAACTAAAAACCGATTGAAACCCCGGTGAGGAAATGTCTGGGAGCAAGATACCGCGCGGGGTCATCAGGGGGGAGATTTGAGGAACGGGGATCACGGGGATCCACAAACCGGGGATCGCGCCAGTTCTGCGGAACATTGTCCCCGGCTTCATAGGCTCTGCCCGTAACAGGATTCACGATCTGCGTATTACGATAGTTCAGCACATTCGTAATCTCCAGCAGCCAGGAAATCCGCATTCCCTTAAGTTCCCACCATTTCTGCAGGTTAAGATCAAGATTGACCCATGGATCACCCAGCAATGAAAACCGAGCTTCCGGATCATTTCACTTCATACACAGGCCGCCCGCTGAATGGCTCATTGCCGGTAAATTCATAAGGCGTATAGCGCCTGCCCGAACGGAAATTTCCTTCGAGGTAAAACCGGAAGTGGTTCAGTAAACCCCAACCGAAAAGCCCGGTATCCTGATCCACAGTAAAGATCGAATTCATTTTAATGTCCCAGGGCCGGTCCCAGGGAAGCGGAAATTCACGCGTTTCTTCGCGATTGCCGGTATTGAGAATATCCCCCAGTGCTTCTGAAGCGGAAGCACTTTGTCCGGTGGCAATCGTGTAGCTCACTGAAAGCTGGCCGCTGAACCATTGGCCTATCCGTTTCAGGTAGGAAGTCTCTATACCGCGAATCCGGGCATAATCAGAATTGATGCGCATGGTGCGCGAAACCTCCCGGCCGGTTACGTCCACAATATCAATGGAGGAAGAAGTAATAAAATCGTATTTATCTTTCCAGAATGCGGCTACGGTTAAGGCATCATCAGAGGTGATCTGCGATTTCAATCCCAATTCATAGCTGATGTCGGTTTCCGGATCCAGGTTTGGATTGCCCACAAATGAGAGCGTGGAGCGATCAGTATATAGCGGATTGAGGCCGGTATAAACAAACGAAGGATGGGGCAGTACCATAGAATGGCCATAATTAAAATACATCACCTGGTTTTCCTTTATGGGAAATGATGCGGAAATTTTGGGCAGCAGCCGGGCTTTAAAACGCTTTCCCAGAAAACGTGTGGTTTCCTCACGGTAAGCTTGCCGTATCTCATCACGGATGGGTGAGTTGCTGTTTTCCACTGCATCGTCTACAAATTGCCCGGGAAACCAGTATTCGAGGCGGGCGCCTGCTTCGGCAATTAACCCCTGATACTTGATTTTATCCGAAATATAAAATGCGCCTGTTGCGGGCGTAACCTGCCACAGATCGCTGATCTCGCCCAGGCGGAATGTCTGCGAAAAGCTGCCGTCTGCAAGTTCAATAGGTGCTCCAATCCAGGGCTTGGTAACGTCTACCCATCGCAAATCCTGGAGCTTGACTTCCGTTCCGAAGGTAAGTTTGTTCAGCGTATTCTCACTGTAGCGAAAACCATTTAAACGCAACGTGTATTCTTCCACACGGTGGTCATGCCACAGCGTACTGATCCCGTTATTATTAAATAATCCGGGCGCAGCCATCACAAAAGCCACAGAATCATCCGGGTTGAAATATTCTACAGGAAACGTGACGATGGATTGCGGATCGAATTCAGTGTTCACCACCTCAGGGCGCCAGGGCCTGCCGTTGGCATCACCGCGCAGGTGTACAAAAAAGCGGGAAAGCGTGGCCTGGTAGGAGAATTTGCTATTAATAGTATGGGCCCAATTCACGATCTGCATATTCGCATCATGGGTAAAGGTGCTGGCATTATCGGGTTGCAACATAAAAGGGAACTGGAATCCGGGATTATAGGGGAGATCATTGCCGGTGATCCGCAGCATGTTCAGGTCTTGATTGATGGTAAGCGATTTCATGTACGTAGCCGTAATGCGCTTTTTCGGAGTAATGTCGTAGTTCATCTTTACCAGCGCAGACCAGGAATTATCCTGATAAGGGGCCACATTCACGTCAGGATAAAGGGACGAAGTAAGTTGGCTGGCAGGATTGGGCAGGTAGGTGTCATTAAGGTCGAAACGCAGAGAAGTATGGAAACGCAGCCGGTTCTTCAAAACGGAATTCAGGACTTTGACAGGGCCGCCAATATTCGCTTCAAAAACCTGCTGATTAAATACGGATTCCCAGTCCCTGTTAAAATTAAAATTATCCCTTTTGTAAAGAAAATTGGCCGAGAGCTTATCGCCACCGGCACGGGTTCGCGTATTTACCACGCCAGCGGTATTGTTGCCATATTCAACTCCGGAGCCGCCCGTTGTAATCTCCAGTTGACTGATGGAATTGGAACCGAGATCCAGCCCGATACCATTGCCTGACAAAGGATCTTTGGCTGAAACGCCATCAATAAAAAACCCGGTTTCATAAGTTCTGCCCCCTCTGATGTGCAAACCTGTAGGAGAATTCTGCACGCCTGCCTGCGTATTGAGGATCTGCTCAATATTTCTTGCAGGGGCAGCTTCAATATTTTCGGTGCTTATGGTGCGCTCAGTTTGTCCCTGCTCTACGTCAATCAACGGTTTTTTGCCAATAATTACGACCTCTTCCCCAAATGTGAGGGCGCTCATCTTCATCTGCACATTGATGGTTTTTTGTTCGCCAGGCTCAAACCTGAGGCCGGTCATCACCAACTGCTCGTAACCCATATAGCTGAATACAAGATCATACGTTCCGGATGAAATATCCCGGATCTCATATTTGCCGTCAATATCAGTGATCTCACCTTTTGTGGTACCCTTAAAATAAACGTTGGCTCCAATCAGGGCTTCCGCTGTTTCTTTATCAGTAACCTTTCCTTTTAAGGTAGCATCCTGTGCCTGAATAGCCGATGCCACCAACAGAAATAACGGAACCAAAAATAAACCCTGGCGCAAACCCTTAAAATCAAAATCCATCAAATTCATGTATTAAAGTAATTCCATCACTCCCTCACTAATCACTGCTCACTGCTCACTGTTTCACTACAAGAAGCGATCAATGTATCCAGTGGCATATTGGCTGACCAGGTATCACCGATTGCATCTTGTCTTCGCCAAATCTCGCCCAGGTCGTGTAGTGGTTCACCAGCCATTTCTTCCCTGATTCTGCCAGGGTCGCCCTGGAGAAGGTAAGTTTTCCCGTCAGCATGAAAAAGCACGGCATATGAAAGACACTCCAGGTGGCCTTCCTCTACCGTAAATGGCCATGCACTGCCGTACATTTCTTTCGTTACAGGGTCACCGTGAGGAGAACAGGATGACAACAGCAGAAAAAGAAGCAGCAAGACAAAAGGCATTTTCATCCGTCAAATATAGGGTGCGTAATAGCCTTGGGTAAAAATCGCTTCCATGATTTTTTACATTTTTTAAGATTTGATAAAAGAACCATTGCAGAACTTCCCGCCCTCGCCTTTGGAACTTTTGCTAAATAATACAAGTATTAACTTCGCCCACAATTTTTCAATCAACCATGCAATACCTTTATTTCCTGCGGACGGCTGCCATTTTCATTTGTCTCCTTGTTTTTGGTCCTCCGGCAGTTGCGCAAGAACGGCTTTCTCTTCAGGAGGCAATTGATTTTGCGCTGGAAAACAACATTACCCTTCAGCAGGGTGCGTTGAACCTGGAGCGAAACGAGTGGGACGTGAAACGGGGCTATGCCAACTATTGGCCTACGCTCAATGCCAATGGCCGTCACAACTACAACTTCGGACGAACCATTGACCCGCTGACAAATCTCTATGTAACGGAGCGCATCCAAACCAATTTTTTCTCGCTGAATTCCGATCTCATCCTGTTCAATGGATTGAGCAACCTCCATAATCTGCGGCAAAGTAAGAATGCTTATATCAGTGGAGAATATACCCTGCAAGACCTGGAGCAGACCATTATGCTGGATGTGGTTTCCATGTATCTTCAGGTGCTAATGAGCCACGAGCAGGAGAACAGGCTAACGAAACAACTGGAAAGCACACAATATCTGCTGGATCAGGCAATGGTCCGAATCAGGGCAGGCAGCGAAAACCCGGTGCGTGAGCTGGAGCTAAAGGCTACGCTAAGCACCAATGAATCGCTCCTCGTGGAGGCGCAGGCCAATCGCGAACAGGGCCTGCTTAGCCTGAAACGCTACATTAATATGGATCTCTCCCGCGAGATAGAGCTGGTGCGGACAGAGATCCCGGATTCGCTTGATCCTTTTGAGGAAGCGGATATAGCTGAAGTATGGGAAAATGCGGTAGCCCGGCAACCGGAGGTGCAGGCAGCCTCGTTTCAGGAAATCGCGGCATTCCACAGCTTTAAGGCGGCTCAGGCAGGGCTGTACCCGCGCCTTTTCCTCAATCTCTCGCTAAACTCCGGCTATTCTTCTAATGCGCGGGACATTGATATACTCGGAGTAAGAACCGATACGATCGGCCAGGTGCTGGGCTCCTCAGAATATGTGGTAACAGAAGCACCGGATGTAGCTCTGGTCACATCAGGTTTCGGTAATCAGCTTGCGGATAACTTTGGCCAATCTGTGGGATTCTCCCTTTCCGTGCCCATATTCAATAATCTCCAGGTTCGATATAACATGCAAATGGCCCAGATCAACAGGCGCCAGGCGGAACTTGAATATGACCAGATTGTGGTGGATGCGAAGAATAAAATTTACCAGGCCTACAATGATATGCGGCTCTCTTTCAGGAAGTATGTGGCTGCACGAAACCAGTACCTGGCACAGGAAGCACTGATGCGCCAGTCCCAGGTTCGGTTTGATGAAGGACTCCTCAGTTCTTTTGACTGGAATATCATGCAAAATGATCTCGTCACCAGTCAGGCAGATTTTCTCCAGGCGAAATACGAATATCTCTTCCGAACCAAGATATTCGACTTTTACCTCGGAAAGCCAATCACATTACAATAATTTTAATGGCAACGAAAAATTCAAGTCTGCTCTGGAAAATTTTGATCCCGCTGGTGCTGCTCATCGTGCTGGCGCTGGTTCTTAAAAGAACTGGCGTGATCGGAGATGGTGATGCCGTAGAAGTAGAACTGGATACTGTGCAGGTTCGTACCATCATAGAAACCGTAATGGCCAGTGGCAAGCTTCAGCCGGCCACCGAGGTAAAGATCTCTGCTGATGTTTCCGGTGAGATTATCGAACTCCCGGTAATAGAAGGCCAGCAGGTAGAGAAAGGCCAATTGCTGGTGCGCATCAATCCTGATATTTACCAGTCAAATGTGGAAAGGACCAGGGCCAGCGTAAACAATGCACTGGCAAACCTTGCCAGCGCACGGGCCCAGCTTGCCCAACAGGAAGCGCAGTTTCGCAATCGTGAGCTTACTTATAACCGCAACAAAAAACTGATTGAGCAAAATGCCATTTCGCAGTCCGAGTTTGAGACTGCCGAAGCGGATTATGAAATTTCCAAAGCTCAACTTCAGGCTGCAAAAGAGGCCGTGAGCGCTGCCGGATACATGGTGAAGAATGCTGAGGCCGGGATGAGAGAAGCGCAGGACAACCTGAAGAGAACTACTATCTATGCACCGGTATCCGGAACAGTTACTTTATTGGCAGTAGAATCAGGCGAGCGGGTGGTGGGAACCACGCAGATGCAGGGTACGGAAATGATGCGCGTTTCACAGCTTGGCGCAATGGAAGTAAAAGTAGATGTAAATGAAAATGATATTATCCGTGTACAAAAAGGAGATACCGCAATAATTGAGGTGGATGCCTTTCCTGATGAGCAGTTTACCGGGGTAGTTTCAGAAATTGCAAACTCTGCACAGACGGAAGGAATGTCTCTGGATCAGGTAACGAATTTTGAAGTAAAAATACTGGTACTCGCCCGGAGCTATGCACACCTCGTGGATACACAACATTCTGAAAATTCGCCATTTATGCCAGGAATGTCAGCAGTAGTGGACATTCAGACAGCTAAAAAGGAGAACATCCTCACCGTACCCATCATGGCAGTTACCACATATATTCCTGATGAAATGACGAAAGACGATGGCGAGTCTGAAGAAAAGGGCCAGGATAAAAAGGTAGCGATGCGGCAGAATAGGCAAGAAATCGTTTACCGCTTTGAGGATGGAGAAGCGAAAAGGCAGATGATCAAAACAGGAGTGCAGGATGATGAGTTTATCGAGGTTATAGAGGGACTGGCTGACAAGGATGTAATTATTGCAGGGCCGTATGCAACCGTAACCCGCATATTGAAGGACGGACAAAAAGTAGAAATTGAAAAAGAAGGGAATTCGCGATAGCAACAGCACAACCGTAGCAGTAGTAGGCAACGGCTCGTGGGCAACCGCCATTGTAAAAGTACTTACCCTGAAAGGCCTCCAGGTGAGGTGGTGGATCAGGCGGGAGGAAATGGCGGAGTTCGTCAGCGATCACGGCCATAATCCGCATTACCTCAGCGCAGTGCATTTGCCGATACAGCAGTTAACGATCAGTACTGACGTTTCAGAGGTTGTGAAAAAAGCGGAAGTTGTGGTATTCTGTGTGCCATCATTTTATTTCCTCAAAACCATTCAGAAGCTGGCACCCGCGGAGTTGGATGGTAAAGTCATCGTATCAGCCATTAAAGGAATGGTGCCGGGCAAGAAACAGCTTATTTCCACATATTTAAATGAATCATATAAAGTGGATGAAAACAGGCTGGTGGCTATTACCGGTCCCTGCCATGCCGAAGAAGTTGCCGGTGAAAAACTCTCCTACCTCACATTTGCGTCAAAAAATTTAGCCGTAGCGCAGGAAACAGCGGCTTTGTTTAACTGCCGTTTTATAACCAGTACAGTGAGCGAAGATATTGAAGGTACAGAGCTGGCGGCCGTGCTGAAGAATGTTTGTGCCATTGCAAGCGGGATATGCCACGGGCTGGGTTATGGCGATAATTTCCAGGCGGTGCTCATTGCAAATGCCATGAAGGAAATTGAAGCGATGCTGAATGCCGTGTATCCGCACAAGAGAAATATCCTGGATTCTGCCTATCTGGGCGATTTGCTGGTAACGGCCTATTCCCAGTTCAGCCGCAACCGAACTTTCGGCATCATGATCGGCAAAGGCTACAGCGTAAAACATGCACAGATCGAGATGGATATGGTGGCAGAAGGATATTATGCGGTAAAACCATTGTTTGAATTAAATGAAAATTACAAGGTAGAAATGCCTATTCTCACTGCAGTATATCATATTCTGTATGAGAAAATTGCCGTCCCCATCGAAATCCGGCTGATGGCAGATAAATTCAATTAATAAGCCCCTCAGTAAGCAGGAATCGCCACAAATTCTTCAAATTCGCCCCTATGAATAAACTGATACTTTCTCTCTGTACGGCAGTCATTGCTTGTTTGCCTGCCCTGGCACAAACCGAAGGCAGCGTATTTTCAGCCGCAGGCCGGGGTGGAGTAGCCACCACTTTTGTTACTGATTATCAGTCCCTCGGCATCAATCCTTCCAACCTGGGCTGGAAGACTAAGAAACGATTCAGCCTTGGCATTGCAGAGTTCGGAGTTTCGCTTTTCTCCACGGCAGTTACCCGGCAGGAGCTTTACGACCTCACCCGGGAAGAAAGCAATTTGGGCCTGGATACCGTATTCAGCTATTCCAGCAAAAAAAGATTTGCTGATAAATATGGGAACAGTTTAAATGCAGTAGGGGGCGACATAAATATAATTTCCCTGTCTTTTCAATCCAAAGGATTTGGTGGTCTGGCGATTGGTGTAAGGGAGCGGTTGTCTGGAAATTTTAAGCTGAACCAGACGATGGCCGAGATATTCTTCCGAGGCTACAACGCACCTTACTTTGATTCCGTGGTAAGCCAGAATTTTGATACAGTCGGCTATGCAAGCCAGGGAAACCGGAAGCGTTTGTCAGAACTTGCCGATGACAGCCGCATCAGTTTTGGCTGGGCGCGGGAATTTCATGCTGCTTATGGGCGCAAGATTTTCGGGGACGAAGACTTTTCGCTTTTTGCCGGGGTGGGCGCCAAATATGTCCTCTCGTATGCCTATGTAGATGTGCGGGCCAGGGATGGAGAACTCACCGCTTTTGGTGGCCTGGCCAATCCATTTGAATTGGAGGAAGACGTTGCTTTGCGGTTGCTTCACAACGAGGAAGCCATTGGCAGCGGTTTCGGCATTGATATAGGCGCTTCCATAAAAGTGAAGGAAAAGCTGACGATTGGTGCCTCCGTCAATGAAATCGGGCAAATGACCTATAAAGGCGATTTGTTTAAATTACAGGATACCTTTCTCACGAGCATTCGTTCTAATGGTTTTAACAATGCCAATATTTTTAATGAAGCCATTGAAGCCGTAAGCCGGGATAGTTTATGGAGCCGTGATACAATTTCAAAAGTGCAGGAAAGCCTCCCCACGCATCTCCGGGTGGGCGGCAGCTACAAGTTTTCTGACATGCTGGAGGTGGGTGTTGATTTTATTCTTCCGTTCAATGAGGTGCCTTTCAGCCAGCTAAAACCCTGGGTGAGCATAGGCGGAGATTTTGCCCCCGTTAGCTGGTTCATTATTTCTTCCGGGTTCTCTACCGGAGGCAGTTTCGGCAGCAGTGTACCCTTTGGTTTCCGTTTCAATGTGGCAGACAATTGGGAGGCCGGCATCTCCACACGAGATGTGCTGACGCTGGTGGAGGATGAAAATCCTCATATTTCCCTTGCCGTTGGTGTGCTCCGGTTTAAGTTTTAATTAATTAAAAAGCTAAATAATTAAATACGCTTAAATATTAAAAAGCAGAAATGAAGGAACTGATAGAAAATGCATGGGAAAACCGCGACCTGCTAAAGGAAGAAAAAACAAAGGAAGCCATCCGGGCAGTAATAAATCAACTTGATAAAGGAAAACTTCGGGTGGCTGAACCGGCTGGCGGAGAATGGCAGGTAAATGAATGGGTGAAGAAAGCCGTGATCCTGTTTTTCCCTTTGCAGCAAATGGAAAAAATAGAGGTTGGGCCTTTTGAGTTTCATGATAAAATTCCTTTGAAGACAGGATACCAGGAACTGGGAGTGAGGGTGGTGCCCCATGCTATTGCACGCTACGGCTCGTATGTAGCAAAAGGCGTGGTGATGATGCCTTCTTATATTAACATAGGAGCTTACGTGGATAGCGGAACGATGGTAGACACCTGGGCTACGGTTGGCTCATGCGCGCAGGTAGGAAAGGATGTACACCTGAGCGGAGGTGTGGGCCTTGGAGGTGTGCTGGAACCGGTGCAGGCTGCGCCCGTAATCATTGAGGACAACTGTTTTATAGGTTCCCGCTGCATTCTGGTAGAGGGCGTGAGAATCGGAAAGGAAGCCGTTCTCGGAGCCAATGTGGTAATCACCGCATCCACCAGGATAATTGATGTATCAGGAAAGGAACCTGTGGAGCACCGGAGTATGGTGCCTCCGCGCGCTGTTGTAATTCCCGGAACAATGCCCAAGGAATTTCCCGCGGGGACATACCAGGTGCCTTGCGCATTGATCATTGGCCAGCGCAAAGAATCTACTGACCGCAAAACGAGCCTCAACCAGGCCTTGCGGGAATATAACCTGGCAGTTTAAATGGAGCTTACTTGAATATCGGATTTGACGCCAAACGGTTTTTTCATAACCGGACCGGACTCGGAAACTACAGCCGTACATTGGTTCAAAATCTGGCAGCCCATTATCCTGACCATCAATATCATCTTTTTACGCCATCTCTCCCGGCCGGGGCAGCGCCTCTTCCCGGGAATATTAAGATTCATCAGCCACAGTGGGGCGGCAGGTTTTTCTGGCGATCCTTCGGAATTTGGCAGGATTTAGCGGCAAGCGGCCTGCAACTTTATCATGGACTGAGCAATGAACTTCCCTTCACTTTTCCCCGTGCCGGAATTCCCGGAATCGTTACGATCCATGACCTTATATTCAAATATTTTCCATTGCAGTATGGAACCCTGGACCGGAATATCTACGACATGAAATCGCGACTGAGTTGCAAAACTGCTGATCGGATTATCGCAACGAGTGAAAGTACCAAGGCGGATATTGTAAGATTTTATAAAACAGATCCGGCTAAAATCACAGTGATTTACCAGGGTTGTTCCCCGGTTTTTTACGAAAAAACAAGTGAACTGTTTCGAAATTCAATTCTGAAAAAATATCGGATTCCTGCGGATTTCATTTTATATGTGGGTTCCGTTATAGAAAGAAAGCGGCTTCTTACCGTGGTGAAGGCGCTGCAAATTCTAAAGGGCCGGCAGGAAATACCGCTGGTTGTGGTAGGCAGAGGACAAAAGCAATATCTCCAAAAGGTCCGGGATTTCGTACTGAAATACAACTTAACGGGCCAGGTATATTTTCTTCATGATGTTCCGGCTTCGGATCTTCCTGCGCTGTACCAGCAGGCGGCAGCCTTTGTTTATCCCTCCGTTTATGAAGGTTTCGGCATTCCAGTGCTGGAAGCGATTGCGAGTCAAACGCCCGTCATTACCGGCAACCGTTCCTCACTTCCTGAAGTAGGCGGGCCCTATTCGCGCTACGTTGATCCGGATAACCCGGAAGAACTTGCCCACGCGATAGAAAATACATTTTCTGATTCGGCAGCCACAAAGGAAAGCGTATCAAAAAGCCTTAATTTTGCCAAGAAGTTCCAACCCTCCCAACTCACAAAGCAATTGCTGTCACTTTATCTGGAGATTACAAAGGAACGTCTAAAATAGAGGGAAATATTTATGGAGTTTTTAACCGACATGTGGGACTTTTTGAAGGAAAGGAAGAAATGGTGGCTCATGCCAATCATCGTCATTCTGCTTCTCGTTGGGGTCTTAATAGTAATTGGCGGGGGTTCTGCCGCTGCCCCATTTATTTACACCCTTTTTTAAGACGGTAAGGGTAAGCCTGGCTTCCAGCTGGACAATCCACAGCAGCAGAAATTGCAGGTATAAACTAAGTGAATCTTTGAGCCTTTGATCCTTTGTGTCTAAAAACCTCTACGCACCGGGTAATAAAAAAGTCATTGTGAAGCTTAGTGCCTTCGAGCCTTAGTGTCTAAAATCCCCTACCTGCATTTTCTGTAAAAATTTTCAATAGCCTCATGAAAATCAATGAGAAAATAATCTTCAATGCTTTTGTGGGTTTTAATGGAATTATAGGTTCTGAAGATCATCTCCACTTCCTCTGCTGGCACTTTTGACTTTATACTAATATTTTTTATTAAATCCTTATCCAGCCGTTGCGTTGAAATATGGTAATGCCTCCGGATATAAAGTAGGAAATGTTTCATTTTTTGCAGCGCCAGGTTGCGATGGTTTTGCTGCTGGTAATAAAGATTGCCGATAGACTCCACGAACTCCAGGCTGGTATTGGTATTCGGCTCCAGGAGCGGAATGATCTTTTGCCTGCGCCTGGCCTGGAACATTGCATAAAGCAATAACATCGAAAGGAGCACATACCATCCCCAGCGCAAACCATCCTCACCTAATATATACGCCAACGGACTTTCTGAAATTCGCTGGCCGCCAGATGGACGAACCACATTCAGCGGGCGGTTGTCCCAGATTATATCACCTTCAGGAAAATATGCCAGGGTCTTTTCAACGTATTCCTTCCCACTGCTGCGCAGCAAATGGTAGTTGGTAAACATGAGTGGCGAGGTATGGATGAGGAACCGCCCTTTCCCGTAAGGAACACTATAAAAATTGATGTAACTCTCATTAAAGCGGCCCAGTACACTATACCCGCTATCAAAACAAGTTTCTTCAGGATCAAAGTATTCCCACCCAAATTCCCTGCTTCCATACCGGCTTTTAAATTCAAATAAATAAGACTCTTTATTTTTTAATTCAGTAGAAGAAAAGTTTGCAAAAATATTTTTTCGGGTGATGAATGGATAGCCGGAGACGTTGCAGGATTCTTCCAGAAGTTCGTCAAGCAAATGGACGGGAAACTGGAACGCATAGATAAAGACCGTATTTCCTGCGGCAACAAACTCCTTCACCGCCACCACTTCCAGGCTGTCAAAATAGGTTTGCCTTTCAGAGAGAATGAGCGTGGACGGAACAGATACTTTTTCCAGGCGCAGGCGGTGGTCCAGCATATCTTCAGAAATTACGAAGTCATGCTGCGGAAAATAGTTTTTCAGCAATTCCACCAGCACGTGAGTTCCGTACGGATCTTTGCTTTCAGGGTTCAAATGTATTTGCCAGGAATGTTTTTGATTCGAGGCAGATCCCAGGTAAAATACACCCAAAAGAAGCAGTACCAGGCCAATGCCCGCCAGGATGATATTACGGGTGCTCATCATGCCGCTGTCCCCTCCTTCACCTGCCTGATAAATGCCTCGAACTTTGCGCTGAGCCGTTCATACGTTTCAAGGGGCAACTTGGCATTTCCATACCAGTAGCGCTCAAAAATCAGCGTAAGCTCCCGGAAAGTCTGATTGCCGTTGCGGCTGCTTGTTTCCCGCAAATAGTCGAAGTTGGTTTTTTCACGCTTCCAGGTTATCCAGCCTTTTTCGGAGAGCTGGCGAATAAGCATGAGATAATAAATACGCAAAGCCTGCCTGGTGTCACCTGCTGAGAGGGCCTTTTTCAGCATCGCTTCCAGGGGTGCTTCATGCGGATTGTCTGGTTGCAGTATGCCGCCCATTGTTTCCTGTGCCCGCAGCTTTTTATTTGCCGGGCCTCCAATGCGGCTAATGGTGCGGACAAGAATGAAAATAAGCAACCCTGCAATCAAAAGGGCCACAAGGATCTGAAAGGAAGTGACAACTCCCTGAGGCAGTGATGTGGTTCGCTGGACAGTCTTGGTGCCGGTTTCTGCATCCGGTTGTTCTTCAGTTCCATATTCCAGGCCCTCCGTAGCTTTCCTGTACTGCGCATTATCAAATGCCTTTACGGGGCCGGGATCGGGCGTTTCTGTTTCATAAAAATCCAATGCGCGTTCAGCCTCTTCATATTCTACTTCTTCAAATTCGGAATTCTCAAGCTCCTCAAATTCTTCCTCTTCTTCAATAAATTCCTGTGCAGCCACCGCAACAGGTTTTATGATTAAAATAATTAATACGAAAAAAATAAATAACGGATTTTTCATATTTTATTTTCCATTGGCTTTTTTATCATTTCCCAGTTGGGCAATTTGCTTCAGCAGGTTTTGTGCGCCATCGGCCTCAGCCATGCTGTAGTATTGAATTCCGAAACTGAAAAACAGCAGCGGCAACAAAAGACCGAAAACAAGGGAATAAAGAAAAGAAAGGAAATATTGCAGACCGTTCATGATTACCGCTGGTTCAAGCGGCAGATTCCAGCTAATTATATCAATAAGGAGGAATAATATAGGGCTGATCATAACGGACATAAAGATAAGGCACAACAACAAGATGACAAGGAACAGCGCATAGGTTTCAATGCCATAGCCAAATGCAATGTTCACCGTGCGCCACGGGTCGAAGCGCTCTTCAACTCCCTGCCGAAACCACACAAGCAGCACCGGACCTGCCAGCACGGCCATGACCATCCACGCAAAAACCGGCAGGAAAAACAAAGCCTGAAACAGAGCACTGATGATCACCATTTTCCAATAGTGGCGAATAAAAAAAGGAATGAACCCAGGAGACTGATCCTGTCCGCTCCACTTGCTATGTTCTCTGGAGATACACCAATGTACCGTAATGGCCAGTAAAGAAAATGCCAGTACATTGAGCGGAAAAAGCAATGGATAGTTTGAAAAATCAAAGAAAAAATTACTTAGCCGGACGGCCATGAATGTAATAATATTCTGAATTGAAAAATTTAAAATTACCGGGCGGAAGCCTTCTGTATAAATAATTGAATGAGTAATTGTATAAATAATGGAAATAATTAAAACTGCAAACATTAAAGGTTTAAAATATTTGCCATATAAAATAAACGTTTCAGTAAATGCTGCGCTGGAGTTTCTGATAACGCTGAAATCAGTAACATGGGGCTGTTGTGGCGGCAGGCGGTCTTCATGGTCTTTTTGTGCAAAGCCGCTACGCGACCGCCTCCAGGGATAGTATACGAAATAGCCAAGCACAAAAGCCAGGGAAATCAGGATAAAGATGCCCCGCACAAGGGCAGGTGATTCCGTGAATCGAGTGAGCACACTTTCTATTATTCCGGCCAGCACAATGATGGGAACAATGCCGGCCATGATCTTCATGCCTCTTCGGGCGGAGATGAGAAATGCCTGCATCCGGGAGAGCGTTCCAGGGAAAAGCAGGCCTTTGCCCAGTACAAGGCCCGCACCCCCGGCAATTACGATTGCAGAAATTTCCAGCGTGCCGTGCAGCCAGATGGTGAGAACAGACTCCATTCCCACAGCATGCTGAAAGAAGAAACACTGGAAAGCGCCTACCATAATGCCGTTGGTGAGCAGCACGCCCACAGTTCCAATAGCGAACACAACGCCCATTACGAAAGTGAGAAATGCAACCTGCAGGTTATTTTGAATGATCATGAGCATCATTTCGAACATATCGTGACTTTTGTAAACGGCCATCGGGTCGCCCTTTTCGATATTCTCCAGGGTCATATTCACGTAATTATCGCCAAGGATAGAGCGCACAAAATCAGGATCGTTAGTGCTGGAAAGCCAGCCGATGAGAAAAGAAAGCAGGAACATCAGAAAGGAAAAGATCAGCTCTCTGCGCGATTCATACACGGTATGCGGCAAATCCTCCTGCCAAAACTCCACGATGCGGCTGCGCGTGGCTTTTTTGTTTTTATAAATGGAGTGATATACCCGCTGTGCCAGTCCATTCAGGTAGTAGCGCACAGAGCGGTTGGGATAGAAAGTACGGGCATAAGAAAGATCATCCGTCACCTGGATGTATAGGTTGCTGAGCTTGTCAGGATCTTTCTCCTTTTTGTCCAGGATGTCCTCAAAACTCTGCCATTTCTCCTTGTTCTGATTTATAAAAGCTGATTCCTTCATGCTGCGCTTTTGCAGCGGTAAAAATAGATAAAATGCAACCGGAATCGTGCGTTTTCAGGAAGCGGCTGATCAGCCCTGGCCATCCTAAAAGTTAGCGCGCATTTAGCGAAGCGTAATGCGGGCGGGCCAAGATTTCAAGCTTCAGACTAAGAAAATTGCAGAGGTATTGGACTGGTAATAAAAGGCAAAATTCAATTAAATTATTTCACGCTTATTGTCATTCCGGAATTTCGTTTTTCACGAAATGTCCGGAATCTCCTGCGCGGGTGCCTGCTGTTGCTCTTTCTGCATAAGTTTCCGCAATGCAGAAGATTCCCGCCTTCGCGGGAATGACAGAACAGTATTATGTCTGTCCGGGCCATCTCATTGGCATTCATGTAATCTTTCATAAATGCCCAAAGCTATGCATACCTTCAGTTTGCGCGCTGGTATGAAAGTTTTGCTGAAGGTAAAATTAATAGAGTAGAATAGGATTGGGGCTTGGAAGAGCGCCAAGGCACGCGTTACGCTATCGCTAAACGCGCGCCAACGGGAACTGCTTCCCGGATATTAAACCCTACCTCTCATAGATAAACACCCCATTCTGAATGATTACAGTATCCTCGTCAAAAAGATCAGTGATCTCGCCATGGAAGGTGCCCTTCAATGATGTGGAGGTGTTCACGTCCACTATGATGCTGCCTGATATTGGGAAGCTGTAAGAATCGTTGCCGTCAACATAAGATAACATAACATCATCATCCACCAAATCGAAAGTGCCGGTGCCATCTTCAGGAAAGATCACCTGAAAACTGGTTCCATCGGATGATTTCTGAGCATACATCTGCTTATATCCGGACGTGGTTGCCACAACTCCCGGGGCTTCCCAATGTTCTCCGTCTATGGTTACAGATAAATTGCTATTCCGCTTAGGTTCGGGATCATCGTCCTCCTCTTTAGCGCAGGAGAGTAGTGTAACACAAAAGGCGAGAAACAATACCAGCGGCCATTGCAGGCGAAAAGGAAAGATCGTTTTCATATCTAAGTTTAAATTGTTTGGATTACAAACATAATGTTGAAAGACTATTAATCATCCATAAGGAATAAAATAATAGGAAATATGGCGCACAACGGCTACTTTACTTCATTCAACAAAAACACAAGAAATCCAGGTAGCTGAATTGCGGTAGATCGCCAACCATGCATCATGGGAAATAAAAAAACCGGCTACGTCAAACTCCTTAATTTTTAAGATGAGCTTGGGTGCCGGTTCTGATTTTATGGTAAACTGTACAATCCCTGCAAAAGCGCGTTACCGCGAATAAAGCAAAACCCCGTTATCAATCGTCAGCGTGTCGTCTGCAAAATGAGAAGCAATCTCGCCCTGGAAAGTACCTTTTATTTCATCAGAGGTGTTGGTTTCCAGCGTAATCATACCGGAGACGCCAACGCTGTAAGGACTGGTTCCGTCATCAAATAGAAGCGTAGCTTCAGATGTGGCCAGGTCAAAATTGCCAGTGCCTTCCTCTGGGATGAAAAGCTGGAAGCTGGAGGAATCAGAGGTTTTGAGCGCATAAATCTGCTTGCCCCCGGATACTGCCACGCTGGAAATTTTGGCTTCCCATTCCTGGCCATTTACGGTTGCGGATATTTTGTTATCAGCCACCGTAGGTTCGGGATCGTTGTCGTCATCGTCTTTGGCGCACGATGCCAGCATCAGGCACATTGTTAAACATAGCACTAAGGACTGGTAACGAAATAATCTATACAATATGAGGCTTGATTTTATAATTC